>JABMQM010000393.1 GCA_013203195.1 Desulfobacteraceae bacterium
ATACCGGAACAGCGTGGATGACGTTTTTCAAGAAAAAAGAGGTGGTTCGCGATCCTATGGGGCTTTTTAAAAAGGTAGCAGCCGTTGACGCGAAAAACGGTCTCGTGTGGCTCAAGCCGGCACAGTTTAACAATACCTATGCCATTGTTATGTCGGCTGAAAAGGCAGATCAAATGGGGATCAAGACACTGTCGGATTGGGCTGCCTGGTCAAAAAAGAACCCCGGGAAGATGTCCCTCGCGTCCAACGCAGAGTTCTATTCCAGGGCGGATGGCTTTAAAGGAATGATGGAATTTTACGGTCTTACCTTTGGAAAAGAAATTCCGGACGCAAACGTTAAAAAAATGGAGACACCCCTGTGTAAAAAAGCGGTGCGCGACAATCAAGTGCTGAGCGGCATGGCGTTTGCCACCGATGGGGAAATCAAAGACTATAACCAGACAGTACTGACAGATGACAAGAACTATTTCCCAATTTACAACCCGGCGCCGGTGGTCCGGAAAGCGGTACTGGATCAATATCCCAATATCAAATTCATTTTAGGCGAAATTGGTCCATCTCTGGACACGGCCACCATGACTCGGCTGAATTACCGCGTAAACGTCAACGGAGAGAAACCGGAAGCGGTGGCAAAAAGCTGGTTAACGGGCGTGGGGCTTATTGTCAAAAAGAAGAAATAAAATCGCTCAAGTGCGATTTTATATAACGCGGTTTCGCCGCTCTGATACAGAATATAAGTGGTCTGCCGGTATTTTATTGTTTTCATCGTTTATTGCGGCTGAAAGTTCTGGATGGTAATGTAAATGTTAGTGGTGGGTGGTCAGTTATAAACAAACCCGACTGACCACCCACCACTTCCTTAAAAAAGACAATAAAATCGTGTCAACGTTTTTATTTCAATACCGAACCAACCCGAAAAAACGCTTGAATGCGCCTATGATTTTTCGAAAAGGCCCGCTGTATTTCCAGACATAGGCTTCTACCAGGTTTTCAGCTTCCTCATTTTCTACAAATTCTTCGATTAATTTGCGCCTGTTTTTGATTACCCACAGATAAAAATCCGTTTCTGTCCTGTGACGAAATCGTTGCATTATTCCGTTTTTGCGTATGGCTGATACAAACGGTTCATACAGCCTGTCGTACCAGGAACAGGCTGCTTCGTAAACAGGTATCTTTTTGGCATTTGTTTTTTCCAGGTAGTATTTGTGGGCTTGAATGTGTTCCATGAGGATGTTATATCCGCCTAATAGCGTTAACTGGAAATCTGAATGTGGACGGTTTATGCGCAGTTGGGTTTCCTTTAAAAATTGATGATATGTTTCCTGAATGGCCAGTTTGTCCAGATCCGTATCTTTTCCCAAAGGAACATCACATTCATATTCGTAGACCTGCGCTTCAATATATCGGCTCCCTTTGGTACGGGCTACTGAGACTCTGTGATGCCCGTCTTTGACAAAATAGGCGTTACCAACCTTGTACAATTCCACCGGAGGAAGATCTTTTTTAGAATACCGTGCCTGATTCACTTTTTTCCAGCGATCCCGAAGGTCTTCCTGAAGGGGCAGAAATTGTCGGGTAAAACTTCGATAGCGGCCTTCACTTCCAACAATATTCTCGATGGGAACCGCCTGTATTCCCATATTTCTTGCAAACCAAATCTCGAGCTTATCCTTTACCAGTTCAAACGGGAGAAGCCGGCGGGATTTGCGAAGAAGAAACCCTTTAAGTTCTTCTTTGAAGGCGTTATACATTGCGCTGTCAAAATCGATATCGAGCTGGTGTTCCTCATTTGCGCGCCGGGTCGTTTTGTCTTCAAATAAGGGCATTTTTTATTTCCAAAATATTATAATGATTGGTATTTATCACTGTTGTAGACCGATAATGACTCAACTCTTTTCTTTTTTTAGGCATGGTATGACCATGGATGAGATAAGCGGGTTTAAACAACTTCATAAAGCTCAGAAACGTTTTAAATCCCCGATGGGGCAAATCCGTTTGGTCATGGATACCATAAGGCGGAGCGTGGGTTATCAGAATGTCAATGTGTCGGTTAAATTTGATCTTATTTAGCATCAACCGGGGAATCATGCGGAACATTTTTTGTTTCATCTGGGCTTCGGTATATAAATAATCCCCTTGCCTGTATCGCAGTGCTCCTGCCAGCCCTCCGATAAGCAGTCCTTTATAAAGGATGACTTCTTGATCGATGTTTTTACAACCTTGAGCAAACGGTTTTTTCATTAATTGGGATTGGTGGGATTGTTCGTCATGATTCCCCGGCACGTAAAAAAGCGGAATATTAAGGCTGTTGATCAGGTACTCAAGGTAATAGGGTGGAAGATCTCCACAGCCAAGGATAAAACGAATCCTCCGGCATTTTTCTCGAAGAAAATCTTCCTTTAAAAGGGATTTTTCAACTCTGTCACTGACGGTTAAAACTTTCATGAATTCACAATTGCGATTCAAATGCTCTTTCCCAAGCCTCAAAAGACGAAACACCCTCTTTTTTATAAAACAAAAGTAGAATAAACAAAAGGCGTTTTTCTGCATTTTTTTTGGGACTGGAAATCATAAGTCTGATATGATAGATTTCTATTTGACACAAATAATTTCCGGAGAAAATTTGCATTGAAGTGACTGTTCATACAAAATCCGGCGCCAGTTTTTCCTCCGATACCATGGAAGCTCCGCGGGAACCTCCGGACAATCTTCCCTCAAATAGCGAAATAGTAGAGAAGTTTCACGGATTGGTAGACCAAATTTTGGGCGTTCAGCATACTCGTCAGCTATGTTCTCTTATATGGAACCTCGATAATTGTCATAATATACGAGAGTTGATAGGATTGTGTGTAAAGGAGATGTTACTTTAGCCGTCCTTCGTCGGGAGACATTTTTCATGTGCGAACTACTTGGCCTTTGTTTCAACACAGAAGTTTCAGTTCATTTGGCATTTTCTGGCCTGAAGGCCGGAGCAATCGAGAACTCTGATGGTTGGGGAGTGGCCTGGTATGATGAATATGGTACCCAAATCGTAAAAGAATCAAGACCTGCGGTCCGGAGTCGTCTTGCCACAAGCTTTCTGGAACATATAGGCGCTCGGTCGCGTATCTTTGTCTCGCACATCCGCCGTGCAACAGCAGGTGCGGTTGGTTACGTCAACACACATCCCTTTTATCGGAGATTTGATCAGAGAACTTGGGTTTTTGCCCACAATGGCACGATAGATCCCAGTCAACTTAGTTTTTCCTCTAGAAAATTCAGCCCAATTGGCGAAACCGATTCTGAGCTTGTCTTTTGTAGTTTATTATCATGGCTCAGCCATCGTGGTATTCAATTGGCCGGCAGGAATGGCTTCATTCTCTTGCACGAGAAATTAAAAGAAATAAACTGCTTAGGAGAGCTGAACCTGATCTTTAGTGATGGCAGGCACCTATTCGCATACCACGACAGGGCAGGGCACGTTGGGATGTATTTCTTGCTGCGTCAGGCTCCATACAAAGTTGTCAGACTTCGTGGCCAATACCTGACCATCAATTTGGCAGAGGTCATAGATCCGAACGAACGAGGATACATAGTTACGAGTGAGCCCCTGAGCAATGAGAACTGGAACCGGGTTAAGCCAGGCCAGTTGTTGATTTTTTCCAAAGGCAATACCATTTTTATGAGCGAAACTGCATAAGAATGAAAACTCCACATCAGCAGAATTATTACCACAGATTTTTAGTTGGAAAGACCATCTCTTCAATAAAGCTATCGAAGAAATCGGTATGACCTGACAGTCCAGGGTGTTCCAAAGAAGTTGCGATTTTAGCGGATATTTCCCAGTAATGTTTTTATCAAAAAGTCATGTGATCGCGAGGAGGTCGAAGGCGAGAAACTTTTTCGGTATGATATCACCGAACGTTCAGGTGCTAATATGTTCTTTTAAATTGACATTCAATCAGTGTTACGAGAAGATTAATTTAAAAAAAGGGGTTAAACATGCTTATCGTCGGAGAAATTATCAACACCAGTCGAAGGCGCATTGCAGAGGCGGTTGAAAAACAGGACGCCGCATTTATCGGACAGGTAGCAAAAGATCAAGCCGATGCCGGTGCTGATTTTATTGACGTAAACGCCGGTACGTTTGTAGATCGGGAAACCGAATATCTATGCTGGCTGGTCAAGACGGTTCAAGATGCCGTTGATCTGCCCCTGTGTCTGGACAGCCCGAGCCCCGTGACGCTGTCTGAAGCAATCAAGTACCATCGTGGCGAGCCAATGATTAATTCTATTTCCCTTGAAAAAGATCGTTTTCAAGACCTTTTGCCGGTGATTACCTCACAGCCGTGCAAAGTTGTGGCCTTGTGTATGGCGCAGGCCTCCATGCCGACAACAGCAGACGAGAGGGTCGCCGTGGCTGCGGAGCTTATTGAAAAACTCACCAACGCCGGTGTTGCCCTGGAAGACATCTATGTTGATCCCTTGGTGCAACCCGTATCGGTCGACGTGAACATGGGTAACGCTGTGCTTGAGGCCATTCAGCGGATTATGGAAACGTTTCCGGGAGTACACACCATCTGCGGGCTTTCCAATATTTCTTATGGCCTGCCGCTCCGCAAACTTGTGAATCGCAACTTTCTGGCACTGGCGATGGCGCGCGGACTCTCGGCCGCCATCCTTGACCCTACGGATAAACGTCTCATGGCAAACCTGCTGTCTACCCGGATGATCCTAGGCAAAGATGAATACTGCGGCGACTTTATCGACGCCTATCAA
>JABMQM010000394.1 GCA_013203195.1 Desulfobacteraceae bacterium
ATGCCGGACTGCTTGAGCCGTTTGGTATCGGCTGCCATCATCTTCTGAATATCTGGCGGAATACGTTCGCTGGATTGTGCAATCAAATTATCGATATCTGCTTTTAAGCTCATGTCTGACCTCCTTTGTTTTAAAAGTGGCGGGTCTGCTCTATTTCCCTAGGCAATACCTTATTAAATACTATAAGCTTTTGGAAGGAGATTGCAAGCTGACAGCGTCCTGTTTACGTGTTGGAGTTGCTAAAATGTTTACTAATCATCGATATTAATAATCTGGGCTTTTACATCCTTTCCCCGTATATTGAGCAAAGCCAGTGAGGCCGGATAGCTACGGCGTGGTTGGGTGGCACTGCCGGGGTTAAGATAGAGCACTCCGCTTTGCTCCACAATAGAAGGACAATGCAGGTGGCCGAAGATTACGGCATCAAAGCCGGCTTGGGACGGAGCAATGTCGATTCTGTGAATATCATGAATTACATACAGTAGAACGTTGCCGACTTCCACGGCCTCCGTATAGGGAAGACCCTGTAAGTCTTGGGCACCGTCCATGTTACCGCGCACAGCCACGACCGGTGCGAGTGATTGCAGTTCGTCTATAACATCGATGTTGCCGACATCTCCAGCATGGATGATCAGATCAACGCCTTTAAGGGCTGCAGTCGCTGCCGGCAGAAGCACGCCGTGGGTGTCAGAGATGACACCCACGAGAAAATTTTCTTTGCTTTGTAGCTTTGTTGAAAGAATCATTTTATTTGTTTTTCGAGGAATTTGGCAGGAAGGGGGGGCTCAGCCGTCAGCCCCTTGCCGGGTATTATCATAAGTGTTGATGTTCCGTGGGCCAGGATCTTGCTGCTTTCGTTTGTCACGTGGGCTTCGGCGTACCCGAGAGTTCTTCCATGTTTGATTTGACGGCCTTTGGCAATCAGTTTGCCTGAGGTTGCCGGCGAAAGATAATTCAGTTTGAGATCAACAGAGGTTGCTCCGGTGTTTTGATCTTCAATTTCATAAAAAAATGCCCAGAACGCGGCGGCGTCAATTATGGATGCAAAGGCCCCGCCGTGAACAAGACCGAAAGGCTGTAAGTGCTTTTGATCTAGATTTATTTCAACAACTGAAAACCCGATGCCGATATCAAGGATTTTCATGGAAAGCAGTGAGAAATAGGGGGAACCATTGACGAGTTCTTTAATTCTTTTAATGTATTCCGGATTTGGTTTTTTCATAAAAGCCTCTTTAAATCTGATACAGGATACAAGATACAAGACACAGGATACAAGATACATGATACTGGATTAGAGATTTTAGTACTTAGATCATATGCATTAGCATGGGTTATGCATCATTCAGCCCTATCAGGGTTTCCAGTTAATAATACCTTTTTCGAAATCGATACTATAATCAAAATGCCGCAAAAAGTCCATGCCCAGCAATCCGTTATGACCGACGGCAGGACCTTTGTGTTTAATTATACCTACAAGCGGAATTTCCAATTTTAAAGGACCAACTTTGATGTAACTTATTTTTGCTGTTTTGAAATCGAGCACTTTGCCTGATATTACTTTGGCTTCAGCCTTTTTTGTCTGGGTGATATATAATTGGTCTGCAATTTGTTGATGCACCGTTGTGATCGTAGCCCCTGTATCGAGCAGGAGTGTAGCTTCTACTTCTTTTCCTCTGTATCCCAGTTTTACAGGCACAAGTACACGATTCCCATCAATCGCAACTTTGGTTTGCAAACTTTTTAAATATTTTTCTTTTGCAATCTTCTGCTGTTGTCTTTTTTTTATCAATTCATTTTTTCTTAAAAGTTCTTCTTCAGCAGCTCGCCGTTTTCGGGTTTCCTCGGCCTTTTCTGCGTCAGTTTTAAGTTTGTCGACTTGTTCCTTTTCAGAAAGATGATCATACTTTTCCTTATAGACGGTAATATTTTTTCTGTATTCCGGCGGGATTTTGCTTTGATCGTCAACAAAATGGAGCTTTCCTTCTTTGTCGAAATATTTGTAAAACTCGGCGGGCAACTTTAAAGGGAAAAGCAACGATAAGGCCAGTAATATCCATAAAAATGCCGATGTCTTCCTTTTATAGATCATTTTAGGCATCTCCATATCAAAATATTAACCGGGGCAGCGTGGGATAAATTCAGATAAAAAAAACTTTTAATGGAAAAATCTGACCATCTGTTACAGGCGAGTTGTTTGTTTATTTGTGAAAAATTATAAGTCTATTTATCCCGAAGGAAAGCCCACCACATATAAAGACAGAATAAGCACCACATTAAAAGGCATCTGACATAGGACATCCAGTCTACAGGCTTTTTGGCTATCCCGTGCTTGTCAATTTTTCCAACCTTCTTCTTGCACGAAACGCAGACTTGAGCATCAATCGGGAGATAGGCAAAACACTCCGGACATTTTTTTAATTTTTGGGATTGGGGTTTGTTTTTATTGTGCATCGTATTCCTCAAACCAAGCGTAAAGCTTTGTAAGCTCCTCTGAAGCCAAACTGGAGACCGTTTGCTCTATCTCTTTTATCGTTACCATTGCTATCTTCTCCTGTGCGGCATCATTATTATCATGAATGCTGCAAATAATCAAATTGATCCGGATAGATTCCGCGAGGTTTTGGCAATCGAACAGAACAAATAATGTTTACCCTATTTCAATCATCGTCGTTAAGACTTTCATTTTCTGAAGCCGGCGGAAGTATCGGTTGAACCTCGATTTTGGGGGGAGCATCGAGCTGGGTTGTGGACAGGCCCATCTCCTGGAAACGGCGAACTGCGGGAATAAGACGCTTATCGAGGGAACCGATCGCGCGGTTGTAGCCTTCCACCGACCTCTTCAGGTATTTACCCACATCAGTCAGATGATCAATAAATCTTTCCAGGCGGTTGTACAGCTCCTGGCCTTCGCGGGCAATCTTGAGAGCGTTTTTAGTGATTTGATGCTGCTGCCAGCCGTAGGCCACCGCCCTCAAAAGGGCTATAAGATTAACCGGAGAGCTTATCAGTACCTTTTTATCAATGGCGTATTCCAGCAGATCAGGATCATTTTCAAAAGCTGTCCCCAGGCAGGCCTCGTTAGGGATGAACATGACAACGAAGTCCGGTGTTTCATCGAACTGATCCCAGTATTGTTTGCGGGCAAGTTCCTTCACGCGTTCACGCATGTCCTTGGCATGCTTGGCCAGATGGGCTTTGCGCAGTTGATCGTCGGTTTCTTCCATTGCGGCGAGGTAGGATTTTAGAGGTACCTTGGAGTCAATCGGTAAGATTCCACCGTTAGGGAGATAAACGATCATGTCGGGACGGCCGCTCTCTGTCGATGTTTGCTCGTCAAAGGAAACGTGGCTGACCATTCCGGCCATCTCCACCACGCGGCGCAGCTGAAGCTCACCCCATCTTCCGCGGACTGTCGGAGATTTCAGCGCTTGTGACAGCGTAGTAGTCGTTTTTTGCAGTCTGGCGTGAGTTGCATCGAGCTGACTCAACTGCTGCTTCAGCGATTCATATGCACCTTTGCGCGCACGCTCTAATTCACGAACGTATCCATCCAACGAAGTGAGATTTTCCTTCAAAGGATCGACCAGGCTCTTAAGATTTCTTCTGGCTTGCCGGGATAGTGCTTCGGAGTTGTCTTTTAGAGCTTCACTGGCCAGGGCCGTAAAAGCCTCGCGCATCTTGGATTCCGCCTGCTCTGTCCACTTGAGCTGTTCCATATCGGCTTCCCGCCCCTTCTCAAGCGTGGCTATACGAACCTTGAACTCTTCTCTCTCACTCTGGTATGCTGATCTCGTTCGGTGCCAGACTGCGAGTCCGATTAAGAGTCCTGCCAAAAATCCGGAGACAATTGCAAGCAAGAGAAGTATGTCAGGGATCATCTGTTTTACACTCCCCTAATTTATAATTTTTTTCCCATCATTATTTCCAGCATGGTAGCGTCTACTTTTGCCATTCCAATTTTACTGATTTTGCTTAAATGGTAAATGGTTTCTTCAGCCGTTTTGCCGACAAAACCTTCTGTCTCGGTAATACCATGATTATTTAAAGCCATATAAGCCGAGCGGATGGCCGAATCAGTTGAACTGACTACTTTTAAAGCGCATCCTGCTTTTGCGCCGTCACAAAGCATGCCGCCAAGATCGCTTACGAGATTATTGACAGCTAAAGCAATTTTTGCCTTATCATTTCCTTTTTGCTGATAAACAATGGCAACGGCGGCACCTACACCGGCTGCTATGGAGCAGCCGCAAAGGGGTGATAAATCGCCGGTAAAGCACTTTATATAGCTGTTTATCAAATGGGATAAAGCAATGCTTTGAAGAATCTTTTTTTCTTTGATTTTAAAATATTTTCCAACGTTATAAGGGACTAAAATAGCTACAATTCCCTGATTGCCGCTTCCGCCACTCGACATTGCCGGGAGATTCAGGCCCGCCATTCTGGCATCTGAAGCTGAGGCGGTCAGTATTTTGCTGGAAGAAAAAATACCCTTCAACAGGTATCCTTTTTGCACTAAATCGGCAAGATAGTAACCGACTTTTTGTAGCTTTAGCCCTGCTTTGGAAATCTTTAAGTTCATATCAATGCCATGCTGGATATAGTTATAATCCTCGTCATCTATATGCTTGGCCAAATCAATCAACTCGGACATTTTCATTTTCTTAAGTATCTGTTTATATACTTGACCCTTGAATGCGGTTTTATTGTTCTTTTTTTCAAGAATTGGCCGGTCATTTTTTTCCAGACGCACAAGATTCGTGTGGCCGTTTTCAATCACAGCTCTGGCGGAACCTTTATCGGTTTTGATCGAAACGTCAATGTATAGATCAGTTTTGGACTCATCATAAATAACTTTTGCTTTTTTTGCCCGAATCAACGCTTTGGCCCGGCGAATCATGTTATCTTTTGTTCCTTTTAAAATCTCCATTTTCAATTCGGGTTTTTTGATTAGTGCTCCGATAACACCGGCAATCAGATTGCCCTTTTCTCCGCCGGTATTCGGGACCGTTATCGCCAAACCATTTTTATACACTCCAGGGTCGACGATAATATTTATGGCTTTAATCCGGCCTTCGGTCTCTTTAGCGGCTATGCTGGCGGCATATGCTACCGCGATCGGCTCGGTACATCCCAGGGCAGGAAACACCTCATTTTTTAGAACCTCTTTAAAAAGATTCAATTTGCACATTATTTGTTCCTTAGCGAATGACTTAAAATGGACAAAATTCCTTCCAGGGTGCTAAAAGTGTCCGTTAATGCTGCAAATGCGCCCCGTCCGGGTTGACCGCTCTATGAACCAGCC
>JABMQM010000395.1 GCA_013203195.1 Desulfobacteraceae bacterium
ATATTATTGTCGCCACAGGTGCCGTCATTGCTGAAGGCACATCGCGGCATTATAACGCCAATGGACATGATCTGGCTTATCCGTCAGGTCAAATTTTGGAAGAAACAAAAAAAGCCTTAATAGAGAACGATCTTTCTTTTCATGAAGGTCTTGTTTGGTCCACAGACGCAATTTATAGAGAGACCCGTGAAAAAGTCGAGCATTTTCAGCAAAAAGGTGTTTTGGCTGTAGAGATGGAACTATCGGCGCTTTTTACCGTGGGACGCTGCCGCAATGTTGAGGTGACGGGAATCTTGGTGGTTTCCGATGAAGTGGCAACGTATAAATGGCGGACGGGATTTAAGGCAAAAGATTTTAAAAAAGCCCGCCGGGATGCCGTTAAGGCGATAAACACATTATGCCGGTCAATATAGAGCCAGTTGTATTGAAAAAAGTCGAGGAACTACGGATAGCGCTTCACAGGCACAATTACCGCTATTATGTCCTGAATGATCCCGAAATATCGGATGCTGAGTATGATCGAACGATGCAGGCGCTGATAGAACTCGAGACGGTTTATCCGGAACTTGCAAGCCCGGATTCTCCTACCTGCCGGGTGGGGGCACCACCGCTTTTATCGTTTGATACCGTTGAGCACTCCGTTCCCATGCTGAGCCTGGGAAATGGATTCACTGATGCCGACATCATGGATTTTGATCGTCGCATAAAGAAGAATCTCGATACGGATGAGGAAATTGTATATACAGTTGAACCGAAATTAGATGGAGTTGCTGTTGAACTTGTCTATGAAAACGGCCGGCTGGTTATGGCTTCCACTCGCGGTGACGGCGTTAATGGCGAGGTGATAACGCCGAATGTAAAGACGATACGCTCCGTGCCCCTGATTGTTTCCGGGGGCGGCGAAGTTTTAAACATTTCTTCCCGCCTGGAGGTTAGGGGGGAAGTTTTTATCGGTCTGGAAGAATTCAAACAATTAAATCAAGAACGCTTAGATCAAAACTTGCCGCCGTTTGCCAATCCCAGAAATGCGGCGGCCGGTTCTTTAAGGCAGCTCGATTCCAGGGTTACGGCGAAACGCCCCTTGGAAATTTTTATCTACGGTGTGGGGATTGTCACCGATCTGGTTTTGGAATCACATTGGGAAACACTGCATATATTAAAGGGGCTGGGGTTTAGAATTAATCCTCATATCCGGCCGAAAATTTTGATCAAAGAGGTGCTGGAATATTACAGGGAACTCAGCGAAAAACGGCATCAGTTGCCCTATGATATAGATGGCATGGTGATTAAAGTCGACAGTCTTGAGATGCAAAAGTTGTTGGGTGCAACCTCCCGCAGTCCAAGGTGGGCCCTTGCTTATAAGTTTGAAGCCTTGCAGGAAACAACACGGATCACCGGGATAGAAGTTCAGGTTGGACGTACCGGCGTCCTGACGCCTGTGGCCCATCTTGATCCTGTGAATATTGGGGGGGCGATGGTCAGCCGGGCAACACTTCACAACGAAGACGAGATTGCCAAAAAAGGCATTCGAGTTGGCGACAAAGTGCTGGTTCAAAGAGCCGGAGACGTGATTCCTGAAATCGTCAAGGTGATAACATCCCAGCGTACCGGAGCAGAAAAAAAGTTCAACATGCCGCGTATGTGTCCGGTTTGTAAATCTGAAATTGTGCGGGCGGAAGACGAAGCGGCCGCAAGATGCATTAACATTGCCTGCCCGGCTCAAGTAAAAGAACGAATCAAACATTTCGCATCAAAGGGTGCTTTCGACATTGACGGCCTGGGAGACAAACTTGTAGAGCAGCTGGTGGACGCGGGATTGCTATTTTCATATGCCGACATTTTTTATCTGGATGAAGATAAACTGAAAAACCTGGAGCGTATGGGGCCGAAATCGGCCGGCAATATTATCAGCGCTGTCGCCAACAGCAAGTCAATATCTTTGGGTCGTTTTATTTACGCTCTTGGTATCCGGCATGTGGGAGAACATGTAGCCGGCATTCTTGCGCAAGCTTTTAAAAGTCTGAATAAACTCAAAAAGGCCGCGGCCCAGGATCTTGAAGCGGTTGACGGGGTAGGTCCGGTGGTTGCTGAGAGTATCGTTAAATTTTTTACGCAGGATGAAAATCTTAAGACGATAGACCGTATTGTGGACAGCGGCGTTGAAATACTTTGGGAGTCAGACAAGCAAGACGGCGTTCTGGGAGGCAAGATGTTTGTATTGACCGGCACGCTTGAAACCTTGACCAGAGAAGATGCTAAAAAAATTATTGAAGAGGCCGGCGGGAAAGTGTCCGGTTCTGTTAGTGGCAAAACAGATTATCTATTGGCTGGAACCTCTCCGGGCTCAAAGCTGAACCGAGCAAAAGAGCTCGGTATTAATATCATTGATGAGGCCACTTTCAAAAAAATGATGATTGATGATTGGTGACATTTATTTTTTTAAATAATCAATAATCAATCGCCAATCATCAATCATCAATATTCGATCGCCGGGGGTAAGTATGAAAAAAAAAGCAAGAGCCCATGTTATTATAAAAGGGAGGGTTCAGGGCGTTTTTTTTCGGATGAATACGGCTCGGGCTGCCAACCGATTCGGCGTATGCGGATGGGTGAGAAACACGAGAGACGGCAACGTCGAAGCTGTTTTTGAGGGAGAAGAAGATAGGGTAACCGCCATCCTTGAGTGGTGCGATACCGGAGATTCTCCGGCAAGGGTCTTAGGTGTCGATTTGGAGTGGGAAGAGTTTAAAGGCGCGTATAACTCATTTGATATCACATACTGACCTATTTGATGAATTGTTCCGACCTATACTTGATTTGACAGAATAGAGAGGTGAGTTGTAACTTTGCTTCACATTTCATTTTTTGAAGATAGATATCACAACAATTTTGAAGCCCTGATATGTACATTATCATAGCAGAAACATGCAATTCAGCCTTAAGAACTGGAATTGATGATATCACAGGTTTTTTAACACCGTTGAAAGTAACGATAAGTTGGATATCCGTAACGCTCATCTTGAGGGGCGTGTGTGGATCTGTAGCGTAATACACGTCCCTCTCAAAGCCGTTGTTCAACAACAGATCGCTTGAAATCTTGAGTGAATCGCCTTCGTCTCATGACATGGTCCTTTCTCCCCTCCGGGGGGATCAGCCCTATCTTAACACTCAGTTATTTTTTGTGTAATCGGAAGGGTTCACTCCAAACCCTGTATAAAACGGATTTACCTATTTCTCCCGATTGATGAAATTATGGATTTTGGATTCGTTTTGATCCCCCTGGCATGCAAACTTCTGTTGAAACTAATGCATTGGATCAACTTAGCGTCAGATATGATATATGACTCAGCTTCCTTAAATACTTTTTCCACAATTTGATGGTCAGTTTTTCCTTGGTGGATGAAATCCGATATTTTCTTTCTTAGAGCATAAGGCAGTATCGTTATTTTCTTTTTTCTCATTTTGTTGTCTCCTTTATTACGATTAAATGCCCTTGGCTATTTTTATATTACTTATAAATATTGCATTTGTAGTGATTCCAACTAATGTATTAACCATTTAAATGTTTTGATACCCGCCAAAACTCCATTTAGATCACGCATCGTTCTATAGCCTGCCCATTCCTGATCATCTATGATAAGAATGTTTGCCATTTTTTATTGAACCAGGGAGTTTATTAATTCGTATGTAACATTATTCATGATTTCTATCCCCCAGCCCAGATCCTTCAATTCTTGATTAATATCGGTAATGGTGAAATATCTATGATTATTTAAAACACTAAAAACTGGAGGGTGTCACTTTGACAAATGGATTGTTCCTTCAGAAAGAAACCGTCACGCAGATTAAACAGGACTTAATTGATTAAATATATAATAATCTTTATTTAGAAAGAAAGCAAGCTAATTATTTGTTTTTTTTAATAAAAATGGGAACTGCGCGTTTAAACGTGCAAAAACGAAATGTTACACGAACAATGTCAGAGGCGGCTCTGTATGGCAAGGTTTGTGTTTTCATGATACTTTGCATGATGCTTGAATGGTGAAGGAGTGCACACTTCTTTAATAGTGCTCAGTAGTCATATAAAAAAACATTGCTGGAGTCGATCAATATTCCTAATTCAGAATAAATAAGGTGAATCCAATATGTTGTGGTCCGTTTTTCAGCCTTCAAACTGGTGATATATTGAGTTTATCTCAGTTCTGGGGAAAGTTGTGATATCATCTAATCCAGAATCAAATTTGATTCTTTTCCGAACTTGTGTTTACTTGCCAATATGTTGAAAAGGGTTTAATTTCAGATATCATAATCGGTAATTTGTTAGGCCAGTAAATCCTAATTTTGACCGTTGTCAAATCATCTTCGTCTAGCGACAATTAAATGTAGTCGTTTTACGTTTTACGTTTCACTTTTTACGAATTTGTCATGCTTGTTATAGAAACTTTGAGAAACAAATCTCCCCGGTGGCCCTCGGGTGTAATTTTGCCCATACTCTTTAGGCGCAGCTTGCTGCCCTCTTTCACTCCCGGCGGAACAACCACTTTAATCAGACGTTTTTTGAACCCCCAGGGGATGTTTACCAGTTTGCTGGTGCCGGCCAAGGCCTCAAAGGACGTGATCGCAATGGTGCCGTAAAGGTGGGGATCGCTGCCCGGACCAATGGGGCGAATAACCTGCAGGCGCTCTGTCTTTCTTTTGGCAGTGACCTTGCGTATTTTATGGCCGACACCGGTTTCAGGCAAAGCAACAAGAAGCTTTAAAAAGATGATGCCAAAGGCAAAACCGCCGACATGGGCCCACCAGGCAATGCCGGCGCCGGCGCCGTGGCTGCCGGCAGCATTAATAAACTGCATTACAAACCAGAACCCCAAAAAGAAAAAGGCGGGAATCTCTACAAACCAGGGAATAAAGATGATGGGAATTAAAGTCAAAATTTTCGAATGTGGATAAAGTATCAGGTAAGCTCCCATGACTCCTGCGATGGCCCCGCTGGCCCCGATAGTAGGTACGTTTGAATGAAAATTGAAAATCAGATGAAAAAGACCGGATGCGATCCCGCAAATCAGATAGAACCCCAGATAACGAAAAGGCCCTAAGCGGTCTTCCACATTATCGCCAAAAATATACAAAGACCACATATTCCCCAGAAGGTGCCAGAACCCGCCGTGCAGAAACATGAAGGAAATGACGGCAAAAACCTGCTGGAACCAGGTGAAGTAGGAAGAAACCTGGGGAGTCGAGTAACGCGCGGGAACCAGGCCGTATACATAGATGAAACGCTCTAAACCGGGGCCCTGGGCCATCTGCACAAGAAAAATTACAACATTAATGCCGATGAGTGCATTGTTAACGACCGGGTAATTTTTGGAAGGGATTGTGTCTCGAATTGGTATCATAATAATTATTTAAGCTATAAAATCGCGATGCGGTTTTATAGCTTAAATAATTATAACTTAACAGCTTGTATTTGCATACTGATATCCACGCTCCTGGCAGCGTGGGTAAGTGCCCCGACAGAAATGATATCAACACCGGTATCTGCCAACTGTTTCAGGCTGCTCTGCGTGATGCCTCCGGATACTTCCACCATGGCCCTGCCGCCAACTATCTTTACAGCTTCCCTGATCTGCGCAATATCCATGTTATCGAGCATGATAACGTCGGCACCGGCGCCCAGAGCTTCTTTAACCTGATCGAGGTCGGAAACCTCCACTTCAATTTTCAAAAGATGAGGCTTTCGTTTTTGCATACGTTCCACGGCCTTTTTAACACCGCCGCAGGCTGCAATGTGGTTGTCTTTTATTAATATGCCGTCATACAGTCCCATACGGTGATTATGCGCGCCGCCGATACGCACGGCATATTTCTCCAAAATCCTCCATCCCGGGGTTGTTTTGCGGGTATCGACCAGGCGAACTTTTGTTTTACCGATTGCATCTATATATGAACGCACATGGGTAGCAATTCCTGAAAGACGCTGAAGAAAATTCAGGGCTGTGCGTTCGCCCATTAAAAGTGCACGCATTGGCCCTTCAACATGCGCCACAATCTCTTTGTCCCCTACGGAATCTCCATCCTTGCAGCCGGGTTTTAGGATAACTTCTGAGTCAAGATGTTCAAAAACCTGCCGGGCTACATCCAGTCCGGCGATGACCAGGGGTTCTTTCGCTAAGATTATACCGGTACCTTTAAGATCCGGAGCAATGAGGTTTTCCGTGGTGATATCCCCGGAACCGATATCTTCTTTAAGCGCGATTTCAATGAGATGTCTGACAGAATCCATTTTATGTAATTTCTTTTAGTTTTTCGAGAGTTGCCTGCAGCTTCTGTTGCTTTTCAACTGCGCGGGCATACTTTTTCTTTTCCTTTTCAACAATTTCTTCAGGAGCCTTGTTGAGAAAATTCTCGTTGCTCAGTTTTTTGGAAATAGCGGCAAGTTCGCCTGTCAGCTTGATGACTTCCTTTTCAAGGCGACCCTTTTCTTTGGCGAAATCGATAATCCCTTCAAGAGAGACAAAAATCGAAGCACCGTCTACAATGGCGGTCGCCGCTGTTGGGGGCCTCTCCCCCGGTTCTTGGACAGTAATGGAGTCCAGTTTGGCCAGATTGATGATCAGATCCTGGTGCTGTTGGACGATCTTTCTGGTAGATTCGTTCTGTGACTGAACCATTACGGTCAGGGATAGAGACGGAGAAATGTTCATCTCGCCCCTTACGTTTCTGATTCCTGTTATTATGCCGGATATAAGCTCCATTTTTGATTCGGAATCGAGGTCAAGGCGCCGGCTGTCGATACTGTCAGAGTCATCAGAGGGAAACACGGCTTGCATGATGGAACCTTCGGTTCCCGGTAGTTTGTGCCAGATCTCCTCGGTTACAAAAGGAATAAAAGGATGCAGCAGAATCGTTGTATCGCGCAGGACCCGCCATAAAACGCTCAGGGTTGCTTGACGCCGTTTTTGGTCGTCACTGCCGTACAAAATGGGCTTGATGGCTTCCAGGTACCAATCACAGAATTCGTGCCAGACGAACTTATACAGTGCACTGGCGGCGTCGTTGAAACGGTAATTGTCAAGAGCCTTGCAAACGATGTCGACCGTCCCATTGAGCCTGGATAAAATCCAGCGGTCCGGAAGTGACAAATGGTCGCGATCGATCTTTTCGTATCCGGTCTCAAGGTGCATCAAAGCAAACCGGGCAGCATTCCAAATCTTATTGATAAAATGGCGGTATCCTTCCACACGCTTTTCAGACATCTTGACGTCGCGGCCCTGGGCGGCGAAGGCGGCCAGAGTAAACCGGAAGGCATCGGTGCCGTATTGTTCAATAACGCTTAAAGGGTCGATGACGTTCCCTGTTGATTTACTCATCTTTTTGCCCTCTTCGTCACGGACCAGGGCGTGTACATAAACATCTTTAAACGGTACATCTTTCATAAAATGGATGCCCATCATCATCATACGCGCCACCCAGAAAAAGAGAATGTCGAAACCGGTAACCAGAACGGAGGTGGGATAAAATTGCTTTAAAAGCTCCGTCTGCTCCGGCCATCCCATGGTAGAAAAGGGCCACAGGGCAGAACTGAACCAGGTGTCAAGGACATCGGTCTCCTGTACAAGATCGTTCCCGCTGCAGGCCGTGCACGTCTGGGGCGCGTCCATGGCAACAATAACCTCCTCGCAGCCTTGGCAGGTCCATGCCGGAATCTGATGTCCCCACCATATCTGCCTCGAAATGCACCAGTCTTTAATGTTGTTCATCCATTCAAAATAGGTTTTGGTCCACATCTCCGGAATGATTCTGGTATCACCGTTTTTAACCGCATCGATGGCTTTGGCCGCCAGCGGTTTGGCCTTTACGAACCACTGTTTTGAAAGGTTGGGCTCAATAACGGCCTTGCACCGATAGCAGTGACCGACGCTGTGCTTGTAAGGCTCTACCTTGATCAGCAGACCGGCTGTCTTAAGTGCTTCCACCACCGCCTCGCGGCATTCAAAGCGGTCGAGTCCCTCAAATTTTCCGGCTTCAGATGTCATCAGGCCGTCGTCTCCGATCACTTTAACACGCTCAAGATTGTGGCGCATGCCGATTTCAAAGTCATTGGGGTCATGGGCAGGCGTAACCTTCAACGCTCCGGTGCCGAATGACATATCAACATATTTGTCCTGGATGATGGGGATTATCCTGTTCATGAGAGGCAGCAGCACTTCGCGGTCTTTGATACCGTGGTAGCGCTCATCCTCGGGATTTACGGCCACGGCCGTATCTCCCAGCATGGTCTCGGGCCGGGTTGTGGCAATCACCACACTGCCTTTATCTTCCTTAAGAGGGTAGCGGATATGATACAGATAACCCTCGTGCTCTTCATGGTCGACCTCAAGATCGGCCAGGGCCGTGAAACAGCGATCGCACCAGTTAATGATATAATTGCCGCGGTAGATAAGGCCCTCATGATACAGCTGTACGAAAACCTTGCGCACCGCTTTTGACAGCCCTGCATCCATGGTAAAGCGTTCCCGCTGCCAGTCGCATGAAGCACCAAGACGCTTGAGCTGATTGATGATTGCACTGCCATACTCTTGGCGCCATTCCCATACAGCTTCGATGAATTTTTCTCTCCCCAGCCGGTGGCGGTCCAGCCCCTTGGCGGCCAGATCTTTTTCTACAACGTTCTGGGTAGCGATACCGGCGTGATCGGTACCCGGCATCCACAGGACGTTGTCGCCGCGCAGTCTCCGGTAGCGGCACAGAATATCCTGCATAGTATTATTCAGAGCGTGACCCATGTGGAGCACACCGGTAACGTTGGGCGGTGGAATCACGATGGAATAGCTTGGTTTTTCACTTTTCTCTTTGGCCGAAAACAGCCCCTGACTTTCCCAGAAATCATACCAGCGTTTTTCAACGTTGTGGGGTTGATAACCTTTGTCAAGTAGATTGGAACTCATACGATATTACTCCTAAGTTAAATGCGCGTAATCGTATTACGATTTTATTTCAGTTATTAAAATTGAAAAAGGGGATTAATAATAATCCCCGATTCATTTGCCTTTGGTTTATTGCACTGATTTAGATTCTAACCGGCAGGAAGAACGTGCTGCTCACCGGCAGCATCATTTTTCATCACCCGATACTTCTTCTGTCAGGATCTTTTTTAATCGCTCTATTTCCTTGGACACGGTTTTTTCAATAACCTCGACAAGGAGACTGTCGATTTTATCGTAGAACATATTTTTGATCACACGTTCAAGGGCTGCATCCAGCTGCTCGTCGGATATATCTATTCCTTCAGCCGGTACGGTGTCCGCTGGTTCAGCCGCCGTTTCCTCAGGCTCGGCCCCATACTCATCCTCATCGTCTTCTGTGCCGATTTCCATCCCCAGCGAATCTACAAAATCATCTTCCTCATGATCAATGTCCAGGTCACCATCGAAACCCTCTTCCAACTCGATAGTTGCGGCTAAAGGATCCTCGGCATGATCAATGGGCTCGCCTGCGTCGTCCGATGCTTCGGCGATTTCTTCGGTCAGTTCCAAGATAGGCTCGTCGTCATCCGGCTTTTTTTCTTGATCGGGTTGATTATTTTCGCTCATGTACCCCCCCATCGCCAATAACATGTCATTTTGCATTTTCGGCATGTTTAACGGATTACTTGAAGTTAAAAAAAATTAACATACAGCATGCAGCATGTCAAGATAATTGATTTTTTTGCCAAATTAAATGTAAAATGATTTGCAGAATCGACATTTAAATACTATTAGATGAAACGTATGCGTTATTTTTTTATCGAACAGTCTACAGTCGGCGACACGCAGTTACTGATTACCGGCTCTGATGCCCGACATATAAGAACCGTGCTGCGTTTGAAGCCCGGCGATAAAATCGGGTTGTTTGACGGCCAAGGCTTTGAGTACCATGCCCGGATTGTAGCTGTATCCGCCGGCAGCGTAGAGGTGTCGGTACTTCAACGCTACCCTGCAACAGCCGAATCCCCGGTTCAAATAATCGTTGGCCAGGCTTTTCTAAAAGAAAAGAAAATGGACCGCCTTGTTCGACAGCTCACAGAACTTGGAATAAGTAAATGGACACCTTTTTTTGCCAAGAGATCGGTTCCCCGGCCCGGCAAACAAAACCTTTCAGCGCGCATGGCAAGATGGGAAAAAATTTCCAAAGAGGCCCTCAAGCAGTGCAAACGAGGCTGCGTTACGGCAATCGGAGAAACCGCAACTTTTGAAGAGGTGTTAAATCAAAGCCAAACTTGTGATATCAAGATCGCTTTCTGGGAAAATGAATCGGAACCGGTAAATGCCCCTCTGCCGGGATCTGAGCGGCAAATTGAAAAAATTTTTGTCTTGCTGGGTCCTGAAGGGGGTTTTACCGCCGAGGAAATTGAACAGGCCCGAGCCCGGGGGTTTATAACCGCCGCCCTGGGCCCCCGTATTCTGAGGGCTGAAACAGCGACGGTAGCGGCATGTGTTCTGCTGCAATATATTTATGGTGATATGGGGAAAAAATGATAACCGTTCACGGGTATTGGGTTTTGCGTTCAGGGTTCTGGGTTCTGCGTTCAGGGTTAACCTCTGAACCTTTAAACGCCTACAAAAAATGAAGAGAACATTTTTTTATTTATGCCACTGAAAGGGGTGGAACAAATCTATAAGCATAATTCGCCGCGGGACATTTTGCGATCCTATTTCGGTTACGACAGTTTTTTAGAGCACCAGGAAGAAATAATCCGTCATCTGGCAGCAGGCAAAGACGCACTGGCTCTGATGCCCACAGGGGGCGGCAAATCGATCTGTTATCAGATTCCGGCTATGCTGCAAAGCGGTGTAGGCGTTGTAATTTCACCCCTTATCGCCTTGATGCAGGATCAAGTGGATGCGTTACGTCAACTGAACATCCGGGCAGATTTTTTAAACTCCAGTTTGTCAGCGCAAAAAACCCGTGAAGTTGAAAAGCGCATGGTTGCCGGACAACTGGATCTACTTTACGTCGCTCCTGAGCGATTATTAACAGATCGGTTTATACATTTGCTGCATCAAACACAAGTAGCTTTGTTTGCCATTGATGAAGCACATTGTGTTTCCCAGTGGGGACATGATTTTCGTCCGGAATATTTACAGCTTTCCATTTTATCCCAAAAGTTTCCCGAAGTGCCGCGTATAGCCCTGACCGCTACCGCCGATTCGGTAACACGCAAAGAAATATTAAAAAAGCTGAATTTGGAAACAGCGGCACAATTTATCTCCAGTTTTGACCGTCCCAACATATATTACCGTGTCGAGATTAAACAGAATTGGAAAAAACAGCTTTTGGATTTTTTAAATACGGAACATCTTAAAGATTCTGGAATCGTATATTGTTTAACCCGCAAAAAAGTGGAAAAAACTGCCGCATGGCTGTCTGAAAAAGGTTACAAGGTGTTTCCTTATCATGCGGGGTTGGATCAAAAAGTGCGTTTGGCGCACCAGCGACGCTTCCTCCACGAAGAGAGCGTAATTATTGTGGCGACAATTGCCTTCGGCATGGGCATTGATAAGCCGGATGTACGTTTTATTGCTCATCTTGATTTGCCCAAAAGTTTGGAAGCCTACTATCAGGAAACCGGACGAGCGGGACGTGACGGCCACAAAGCGGATGCATGGATGATCTACAGTTTGGCCGATGTAATTGCCGTACGAACATTGCTGGACAGATCTGAAGGCGATATGCAGTTTAAAAGAATCCAGCACCGCAAACTGGAAGCCTTTTTAGGATATTGTGAAACCACCGGCTGCCGCAGGCAGGTTTTATTGGGCTATTTTGGTGAAGAACTTCCCAGGGCCTGTGAAAATTGTGATACATGTCATGGTGAAATAGAAACCTGGGATGGAACCATTGCCGCCCAAAAAGCCCTTTCCTGTGTCTATCGGACCGGTCAGCGTTTTGGCGCTGAATACCTCAGCAATGTTCTGCGTGGATCAGACAATGAGAGGATTGGTCGCTTTCGGCATGATAAGATTCCCACCTTTGGTGTCGGTGCGGACCTTTCCAAAAAAGAATGGAAGTCAATCTTTCGCCAGCTTATCGCCGCCGGTCTACTGTTCGTTGATTTAGAGAGCAAAGGGGGTTTTAAGCTGACTGATAAAAGCTGGGCTGTTCTGAGGGGAGAAAAAAGTGTCCAATTCCGTAAAGATCCGGAGACTAAAAAAGCAAAGAGAACACCGCGTTTAATCAGCAAACATGAAAATGATTTTTTTGATCAAACCTCAACCGACCTTTGGGAGAAACTGCGCGCCTTGCGCCTGAAACTTGCCAAAGAACAGGACATAGCACCTTTTATTGTTTTTCATGACCGCACATTGCGAGAATTAGTGGCGTATTTGCCTCGGTCTCTGGAAGAAATGAGAGATATATCAGGGATTGGTGAACACAAATTAGAGCTGTATGGAGATAAATTTTTAGACCTCATCCTTGAACATGTACGGCAAAATACTTAATATATCGAACCCAACATGAACAAACCAAAATCAAATTTAATTTGCCACAAAGGCACAAAGACACAAAGGATATTTTTATTAATTCTTTCCAGTTGTTCTATTTATGCGCGAACCCCCATGAGAATGAAAGACCGAACTCTTCCCTGCCGCCGATCCTAACCGCTTCAAGAAAAGCAGAAGCCAGCCATTTTTTCATGCCGGCCTTATTCACCAGGTCATTGTAAAAATTTTGATCCACACGCTTTCTTTCCATATCGTTCCCCGGCTCCCCGTAAGCGTAGCAAAGATCATGCGGCAAACAGCATTTATAGGTAATGTCTTCCCAATTACAGCCGGTAAAGAAACCCATTATTTCATCAGGCAGACCGGAACACCCATCGAACTCCCAGCTTTTGTATCTATCCGGGTTAGCTGCAATGCGCGCGATTAAATAATCCAGCTCAAAATGTTTGCACAATTCCAAAGCTTCTTCTGTGGCAATAATATCTCCAACCTTCGGGAATCTCATTTTAGCTCCATTAAGAATATGATTATTTTACACCAAGCATCTCGCCAAGCGTTTGTGCAAGCGCTTTAGTTACTTCTTCTGCCTGTACTTTTGTAGGCGCCTCATGAACTCCGGCCAAATAGGAGTTGAGGGAAAACATTATGTCAAAGGTGTCCATAATCTCAATCATTTTTATGTCTTTGACAGCAACGCCGGGTTTAATATCTTTTCCGCCAAAGGTAATGAAATGCTTGTGGAAA
>JABMQM010000396.1 GCA_013203195.1 Desulfobacteraceae bacterium
AAGACACCAAGACACGAAGTTAAATTATAATAAACAGTTATTCTTTGTGTCTTGGTGCCTTTGTGGCTATTCTTTCCGGTTTGTCCGAGTTGAGTGTTATTAGTCAATCGTCTATTTCACCTGTAGTAAAGCTACATACATTTCATCCGCAACATTAATAATTTTAGCTGCCGCTGCATAGGCATGCTGAAACTTTATCAGATTGGCCATCTCCTCATCAAGCGATACGGCCGAAACGGCGTCCCTAACGGCATTTAAATTGTTAACCATAATCTCATTAAATTCTTTGGCTCTTACAATGCTCGAAGAGGTAACCCCTATAGAGCCTATCGTGGCATGATAGTAGTTTTCAATGGTCGCAGTGACACTCCCAACTGAGTTTCCGTTGATCCTGTCGACCGTCACTTGAGCGATCACGGTATCCGTGTATTGCAGGTCGGCAATCGCTAAAGCATTGCTGTTGTTGCCTGCGGCCCTATCCCCGGTACCGGCGTCGATTTGGGCCGCAGCAATATAATCCTTATTGCTTAAAACAGTGTTAATACCAATAGATCCTGCGCTGCTCCCTTGATAAAAAGTATTGATGCCCAGGGCTGCCGTAAGCCCGGAATCCTGCGCAGTATCATCGGAAAAACCAAAACTGTAAGTGCCTGCAGCAGCAGCAATGTCGAATGCCACAATGCCGTCTGCAGTTAGGGCAGTAGCAAAACTAACAGCGATATCCGAACTCCCGTCACCGTTAAGGTCAATATCAAACCCGTCATTATCACCACCAATATCACCATCGGCAAGCGTATAAGCGCCAGGAACGTTACTGACTCTCCAATTGTCTGTATTGATATCGAATGTTACAGTTTCGGCATCTACTCCCGCACCGGCACCAGTCACAGTAACCGTTATGTCATCGGTCCCACTCCCGCCAAGCTGGAGGTCAACCTCGTCAGCTAAATTGGTCCCTCCGATTACAATGCCACCGGTAAAACCGCCGTCGTTTTGAACGCTCCAACTTGTCGTTGGTTGGTCCCATTCCAGAATAATTCCCGAAACACTTTCGTCCGCTTCAGCCGGGTTAATGATGGTTACACTGGCCGT
This sequence comes from Desulfobacteraceae bacterium, assembly GCA_013203195.1. Classification (GTDB taxonomy): domain Bacteria; phylum Desulfobacterota; class Desulfobacteria; order Desulfobacterales; family UBA11574; genus Desulfatibia_A. Next base: position 1,093 of record JABMQM010000396.1, read on the forward strand.
TTGGGCTGCGATTGTATCTGTTGTATTTTCAATGGCAGGTGTCTGGGTCACGGTAAATGGAGTGCCGGCAGGGGTGCTTGCAGTCAGCATGTCGTAATTATTGACCGTTACGGTAGTGTTAGCCGCGGTAGCTCCACCGCTATAGCTGTAGTTTTTCAGCTCACGGTCGGTTCCGGCTGTATAAGGAGTAAATGTCAGGGCATTGGCAGATGTTTTGGACGCTGTCACACGAGGCGTCTGTCTGTTGAACTGGCTTACAAAAGAATCGAGCGTCCAGTGCCAGTCTGAGGGCAGGGTCGCCGTGGGTGTCCCGTTCGCATCTGTAGTGATGGTAAAGGCATCGCCGGCAAACAAATAACCTGATGTGAAAGGGAGTTCCATACCGTCAACCGTTACCGTAGTGGTGCTTGCGTCCAGGGTAAAAGTACCTGAAGTCACACTGTTTGACCACCCTATCTGTATGGAATCTGTTCCTATTGTGCCGCCTGAGCCCGTAGCAACCGTGAACGTATAGGTATCTAAAATATTATTGGCGGTGCCTGTAGGGGTCATAACTACCGGGGCGGGTGTACCTGCAGCCACGGCGGTGTTGACTGTCAATGTGTTTCCGGCAACGAGGACATCACCGGCCGCAAAACCTAATGTGCTCCCATCGATGACCACATCTATATCCGTTGCGAGTATGGTTTCTGATGTCCATGCTCCCCCGTTTTTACTCCATCTTAATTGTATGCCATCGGTATTAACTGTGCCGCCTTGTGTAACTTCAATGGTGTAGTAGCTGTTGACACTGGCGAAATTGTTAGTATAGCTTGGATTTGCGGTGGAGATCCCCATATCAACATCAACCGGTACCGGAAGGGTTTCTCCGCTGTCATAGGTCCACATCTTGAAATCTTTAGTGTAATCAATCTTATCGCCATAGGCAAGAGTCGCTAAAAGACCGCTTGAATCGGTTTTGTAAGTTCCTGTAACAGCGGCATCAAAAAACTTCAGACCCACCCCCTGGCTGTGCTGTTCATTAACGGACCAGGCAAATTCTTTGGCCACGGCATCAAGGTCCAGTTTATACTTGGCAACAATCCCGTCACGCATCTCAAGCCATCCGCCAAGTTTTCCGTTGGTTACATAGTTCGTAATATCGACCGACGTACCACTTGAGTTCTCCCACAGCACCCCGTTTCCATTAGCGCCGCCCAGCTTAAGATCAAAGTTCTCTGTTCCGTTAACCAGGATGCCGCCCCTGGACGTTGTAACGGTGAAAGCGCCATTGTCCTGCTCAAAGGTCTGGACATCCAGGTATCCGTATAGTTCCGAGATACGCGCATTGCGCTTGTCTCTAAGGTCATTGGCCGTGTTGCCGTCTGACTCCACCGTGATAATTTGCCTGTTGAGATTGGCGATCTCACCTGTAAGCCGGTTGATACTTTCTATTCCAGTCTTAACGGCACCTGTTAAATCCGTTTCTATCTGCGTCAAATCCTGGCTCAAGATGTTCAATTGTTCTGCCAGAAGGCTGGATTGTTCATATAGTGCAATCCGTTGCGGAACTCCTGAGGGGTCGTTTGAAATATCATGCCACGAATTCCAGAAATCGGACAGCAGTGAACTAATACTGGTATCGGAATTTTCGTTAAAAAGACCCTCAAAAATCCGCATGTAATTTTCCATCTCCTGGGAAGATAACATACTCGATTTTTCCAGCATGAGCCGATTTTCGACCAATTGATCAGTAGCCCTGATAACTGAGCTTACATCCGCTCCGCACCCCAAGAGCAGACCGCCGCGCTTTAAAGGATCTTCCGCAACGATGACAGGGCGTTGCCGGGAATACTCGGGAGTGTTAACGTTGGCAATGTTGTGGCCGGTCACCTCAATACCATACTGCTGGGTACTCAAAGCGGTCCTGGCAATATCAAGTATAGATATTATGCTCATGCTTAAACCTCCCTGCTCAGCAATACAGGAGCGCCGGATTTACTAAAATGACATTTGTCGTTGTACATAATTCCTGATCCGTCCGTGCCCGTTATGATCGCTATGATCTCATCCAGAAATTCCAAAGAATCATTGACAAAAGAAATGTTTTCTTTTCTGAAGACCTCAATCTCGCTCTTTAATTTAATAAGCCGCAGGTACAACTTTTGAAACTCAGCTTTGTATTCTACGGGGATCAAGTCCATTGTGCGGTTAAGCTCAAAAGTTTTTTGATTTTCCTTCAAATCAAGAGCTGCAACGATTTCCTGCTTAGTGGTATTTATTTTTGCACAAATCTCCTCTTTTTCTGCAGATATACTCCACAGTTTATCCAAATCTAAATTTGTCAGAGACTCTCTTTCGTGCTTAAAACAATAAAGCAGGTCATGGTAAAGCATGATCTTTTTGTAAAAAAGCTTTTCAATCAAACGAACGTTAGGCGTTTCCATAACTAAACTCCCTATTCTATTTATCGGAAAATCCGGCTGTAAACTGAAGATGATTATTTCGTGCTGAATTCGAATTTTTGCGAATTCAGCAGTTATCGATCCTTGAGGTCTGCAAAAAGTATCTTTGCCAACCCAATACCACCGCCTTTAGCAATTCCCAGGGCCAGGTTTTCGTCAAACATCGCGTCCATAATCTGACTCTCGGTACTATTTCCAAAGAGTCCGTCCTTTTCAACGGTGGACCGCATTGATTTCAGCATATAGGTTATCAAGATGGATTCAAACTCGGTGCAGGCTTTTTGCAGTTTCTGCACTCCGGCCTTGGAGACATCTTTTTGCAAGGCCGCCGTTGCCGGATGCGCTGCAATCGGTTTTAACATAGCGTGTCTCCTTTATATAATTTCCAATTCTCCCTGAAGGGCACCCGCGGCCTTCAGAGTCTGCAAAATAGTCATAAGATCCCTGGGGGTAACACCAATGGCGTTCAAGGCCTTGACCAATTCACCGAGTGTTCTTCCCGGCTGGATCAGAATAAGTCGGCTTCCCTCCTCGGCGACGGTGACATCACTATCCGAAGAAACAACTGTACTGCCTCCCGGTGCTACGATTGTACCGTCCTCCATTTGGACAGGGGCCGCCCCTTCGCCCGAAGGTGCAAAGGCCAGTGGTTGTGAAACATCTTTGGTCTCTTTGATCTGTATGCTCAAGTTTCCATGAGCGACAGCAACTTCTTGGATCCTGACATTTTGTCCAATCACCACGGTGCCCGTCTTCTCATTAACAATAACTTTGGCTATATTATCAGGTGTGACCTCCAGGTCACCGACCTGGGCGATCAGGTTGACCACTTTATTTTGAAGCCTTTCAGGAATCGTCAGTTTTAAGGTGCCCGAATCTATCGGTATAGCAAGACTCTCTCCCAGGCGTGTGTTAATGGCATCGGCAACCCTGGTAACCGTATTGAAATCCGGATTGTCTAACATAATAGTCAGCTCTTTTTTATTCATTATCGACAAAGGAACCTCTTTTTCGATTGTCGCTCCGCCGCTTATTCTTCCTACCGTGGGATGATTTTTGGTAACTCCTCCTCCGTCAGCCCCACCCGCGGTATAACCGCCAATGGCTACGGCTCCCTGGGCCAGAGCATAGACCTTGCCGTCCACCCCTTGCAGGGGGGTCAGCAGAAGAGTACCTCCCGACAGGCTTTTGGCATCGCCAATGGACGATAAGGTTATGTCGATTTTTTTGCCTATGCGGGCAAAGGGTGGCAGGTTGGCACTCACCATCACAGCGGCAACATTGCTTACTTTAACATCAGCGGCACTGACGTGCACCCCCATGCGTTCCAGCATATTCACCAGGCCTTGGATGGTAAAACCGGTCCCGGCTTTATCACCACTGCCGTTAAGACCGACGATCAAGCCATAGCCAAACAGCTGATTGGGCCTGATCCCCTTAATCGAAGCGATATCCTTGATCCTCGCCGACATACCCATGGATGGACAAATGAAACCAAACAACAATATAATCAGCAAATATAATCTAAAACGGCCAGACATGATCGACTATCCTCCCTAACCAGCCCGGTTTCTGTTTATCCGCTACGGGGCCTTTGCCGGCATAAAGTATCCTGGCGGAAGCCACGTACGTAGAAGAGATTTCATTGACTGGGCTTATATCCTCCGGCCTTATTATGCCCGAGATAGTTATGAACTGCATTTCATTATTAACCTTGATCTCTCTTTTTCCATTAATATAAAGGTTCCCGTTGGGAAGAACCCTTTCAACCACGGCCGCAATAAAGGCCTTTACATGCCCGTCCCGATCACTGCTGCCTTTACCGTCAAA
>JABMQM010000397.1 GCA_013203195.1 Desulfobacteraceae bacterium
AATTAAGGTTTTACAAGAAGAAATTAGTGAAAACACGCTTTCTATAGTTGTTTGTGTGGAACACATGCTCTTTAAAAAGCTGTTACTTAGTGGCAAATTGTTCAAGTTGCCGTCAAGCCCAATTCATTGCATCGTTAGATTTAACGCGGCTTTGTGCCAAATGACCATAGCTTAAAACTGTGTTGGTCAGCCCTTATGAAATAATCAGAAAGGTAGACTGTCCGGCCGGACAGAAAGAAGAGGTCTAATTGAAATATTTTTTGCAATTTGCGTAGCAATAGTGATATTGAATAACAGCTTAGCCACCAAGGCACGAAGGACTAAATAAATATATCATGGAATCAAAAGACTATTATCAGATCTTAGAGGTAGACTCCAAGGCCGATCAGAAGCAAATCAAGGGAGCATACCGGCACCTGGCCTTTCAATACCACCCGGACCGCAACAGGGAAGACCCGCAAAGTGCTGAAAAGATGAAAAGGATTAACGAGGCGTACGCTGTCCTTTCAGACCCGCAAAAAAAGAGTCAATATGATGCAATGAAGCAGCAGTTCGGATCTTCGGCCCACAGTCAGTTTAGAAAAAGTTACTCTGAACAGGATATTTTCAGCGGTTCAGATGTTCACCACATCTTTGAAGAAATGTCCAAGGCATTTGGGTTGAGAGGTTTTGACGATATTTTTAAGGAATTTTATGGTCCGGAGTACCGGACTTTTGAATTTAAAAAATCAGGAATTGCCGGTGGGGGGTTCTTTTTTTTCGGCCGCTTGGGGCGCGGCGGTCATCCTAAAATGCAACTTCCTTTGGGGGAGACGCTGGGCAAACTCTCTCGATTTGTTTTGAAACAAATCAGCGGCGCCGCATTCCCCGAAAAAGGGGCCGACACTAACGATGTCATTCGACTAACCCCCCAGGACGCTCTCAAAGGGGGGCCTTATGCTTACTTTCATAAGAAAAAGTCTAAAAAGCTGGTTGTTAAAATCCCACCGGCCGTCAGGGAGGGGCAGAAAATCCGACTTGCCGGAATGGGTGAGGCCGGCAAAGACGGCGGCGAGCCCGGCGATCTGTATTTGACAGTCAAAATCAAAAAACCGCTGATGCAGCAAATGAAGAATTTAATTTCCGGCATCCGCAAATAGATCCTTTTATATCTCTCACCCCGATGGAATAACAACCAAACTTAATTCCACCCCAGTGAAATACGCTTCGCTGTCACTGACGTGAATTGCACAAGGCAGGTTGGGCAGGCAGAGCTCACAGAGTACACAGAGAAAAATAACTATCATTTTTCATTTCGGCCGAAGCTGAAAAGCAAACCGCACAAAAAACTGTGCAGGCCGCACAAATTTTTGTGCGTAATCCTTGTTGCTTTAATTTTCCAAAACACCATCCTGTATCAATTCCAGCATTCAAGCCCTCCGGCAAAATCCTCTGCAACTACCATGGAATAAGGGTTTCTCCGAAAAAGCATTATCTATCATGGAAATAGATGTTTAGAAAATAGCTTTTGGCATAGTTGTTGCCAGTAACTAGTGTAAACGCGCTAGCTAAAACAATTTTTTCTATGCCGCAATTTCAATTATGAATCCGCACGGAGGGAAGCCATGTTACGTAAGATGATCTGTCTCTTAGCCGTCCTGTTTATCATTGCTGCCATTGCTGCTCCGGTCTATGCCAGTGGCCAAACCGTATTTGGTCCAAAGCTTCTTATAATTAACAGGTGGCATGTCCACGCTTCCTTTCACAGGTTCAGGGCAGATAAGGCCGAAGATGGAATAATCACTATAACGAAGAATACGTTGAACAAGAAGATCCGGGGAGGATTGCTTCTTTTGAACGGGAGGGATATTCCTATTCGGAAATTTTTGCGTGGAGGCGAGACTGTATTTGAAACAAGGGTCAAATTGCAATCCAAAAACCGTTTGATGGTCTTTTTCAGGGGAACTCCCGGAGCATCAATCACAATAAAGATCAGAAAAGAGAAGCCCGGGCCCCCGATTCAGGTCGATATTGCGGGCGATCCCGAAGTAATCAAGCAGGGTGAGTCCAGCATCCTCACATGGACTTCCGGCCATGCCAAGCAAGTTAGCATCGACCAGGGCATCGGGAGTATGCCCCGGAACGGCTCTGTTGAAGTCTCCCCGACTGAAACCACTACTTACACTATCACGGCCCAACGCAACAAATGGACGGTTACGGATTCGGTCACGGTCACCGTTATCAACAGCCCGCCGATTGCAGAACCTCAAACCGTGACCTTGAATGAAGATACTGCCGTTTCCATTACCCTTTTTGCTTCGGATGTGGACGAAGACACGCTAACTTACCAAGTGGTGGCCGGCGTGAGCAACGGGAGTCTCTCAGGCACACCTCCCAACCTGACATACACACCCAATGCCGATTATTACGGTTCGGATTCATTTACATTCAAGGCGAATGACGGGAAAGATGATTCCGGGCCTACCACAGTCAGCATTACCGTACATCCTGTCAATGACCCACCCGTCGCCGTCGATGATACCGTCACCACGGACGAGGACCTTACCGTAACCACTGGCGATGTCCTCTCCAATGACACGGATGTGGACGGTGATACTTTGACTGTTTCCTCATTCACTCAGCCTGCAAATGGCACCGTGGTTAACAACGGCAATGGCTCTTTCTCCTATACTCCAAACTCCAACTTCAACGGCACTGACAGTTTTTCTTACACTCTCAATGACGGGAAAGGCGGTACGGATACTGCAATAATCGTTATCACCATCAAAGCAGTAAATGACGCACCGATTGCAAACGACCAGTCAATCACGCTTAATGAAGATGACTCACTAGCAATAACCTTAACCGGTTCTGATATTGACGGCGACTCTCTAATATACCAGATAATTGGCGTCCCGTCCCACGGCATGCTTTCCGGAACCGCGCCCAATCTAACATACAACCCTGCGGAAAATTACAACGGAAGCGATTCATTCACATTCAAAGTAAATGACGGCTCTGCGGATTCAGATCCGGCCACGATGACAATTGCTGTAAGCCCCGTCAACGATGCTCCGATGGCCGATGCAGGGCTGGATCAAACAGTTTTCAGGGGTGATACGGCCGTATTGGACGGCAGCGGGTCCGGTGATATCGATGGAGACGTTTTGACCTATCTGTGGTCGTTTATATCTGTTCCACCAGGAAGCACTGCATCCATTACCGATCCTACCCTGGTCAACCCCGGCTTTGTGCCGGACGTTTCCGGGACCTATGAGATTCAGCTCACGGTAAATGACGGCACGCCGGCAAGCGCCGCCGATACAATCACAATCACAGCAAATCCGCGCATGGTTCAGGTGCCTGGTGTTGTCAATCTCACCCAAACTGATGCGGAAACGGCAATTCTTGTGAAAGAGCTAACAATAGGTGCGATCGACACGGAAAACAACGATACCGTGTCCGCAGATCATGTTGTCAGCCAGAATCCTTTGGCAGGAACTTATATTGAGGAAGGCTCCCCTGTTGATTTGGTCGTTTCCCTGGGGCCTGCCGTGCCATTACCTCCTGTTGTCAGCATCTCAGCAGCCCCGAATATGATACAAATTGGGGGATCAGCCACGCTTAACTGGAGTTCTGCCGATGCAACCAGTTGTTTTATTGAGCCTGAAATCGGGAGCGTGCCTGTGAACGGCGCTACTACTGTCTCACCAACAGCGACCACCACTTATACCATCACGGTTACCGGCCCGAATGGTTCAGACGGTGCCCAGGTAGTCGTTGCCGTGCTGGGCAACCCGGAATCTTTACCGGAAGGTTCTTTTGGTGCGCAGTATGAGGATCTGGTTCCTCCGGATGCTACGGTGGCAGAGTACGATGCCAAACGGTTCTCATTGATAACAGGGCTTGTTCTCTCCCCAGGCGGTGACCCTGTATCAAATGTTGCGGTTACCATCCACAGCCACCCTGAATACGGTACTGCCGCAACAGGTGCCGACGGACGTTTTTCGATTCCGATAGAAGGCGGAACGACTTTTACCATGGTCTATCAAAAAGACGGCCTGATCCCTGCCCAGCGTAAGGTCTATGTCCCCTGGAACGACACTGCCATTGCTGAAACCGTTCAAATGATATCCCAGGATCCTGTTGCCACAGCCGTGACGTTTGACGGCGACCCTGAAACCGTCATCACTCACCAGAGCACGGAATTTGCCGATGAATTCGGCAGCCGCTCTGCAACCATGGTGTTTGCCGGCGACAACCATGCCTATTTGGTCGATGAAGACGGCAATGATGTTCATGAACTGACCACAATTACCACCCGCGCCACCGAGTTCACCACGCCGGAGTCCATGCCGGCCAAGTTGCCTCCTAATTCAGCTTATACCTACTGTGTTGAACTGGGTGTGGACGGAGCCCAAAGAGTCCGTTTTGCAAAGCCGGTTATCACTTGGGTCGACAATTTCCTTGGCTTTGATGTGGGAGAGATTGTTCCTGTGGGATATTACGACAGAGATAAGGGTGAATGGATACCCTCTGACAACGGCGTGGTAGTAAAACTCTTGGATACCAACACTGACGGCATCGTCGATGCCCTGGATGCCGACGGCGATGACCTGCCTGATGATCTGAATGAAGATGGATCGTTCAGTGATGAAGTTACGGGCCTTGAAGATGCCTTCAAATACTCGCCGGATTCCACCTTTTGGAGAGTGGCCGTAACCCACTTTTCCTTCTGGGACCTCAATTGGGGATTTGGTCCCGATGAAAATGCCATTTATGCGAACGCCGATGGCGAGCCTACAATTGATCAGCAATGCGATAAAGACTGCCCAACAAAAACAGGCTCCTTTGTTGAGAACCGCAGCCGCATATTTCACGAGGACATTCCCATACCCGGCACTGATATGACCCTTCATTATGCGAGTAACCGTGTAGAAGGTTATAAGACTACTATAAATGTGCCTGCTAGCGGAGAGACCGTACCGGATAGCCTTAATAGTATTGTCGTTAAGGTCGAAGTTGCCGGCCGCGTCCTTGAGCAGACCCTGGATCCTCTCCCCAATCAGAGTGTTGATTTTGAATGGGATGGTTTAGATCATCTTGGCAGATCAGTCGAGACTCCCACAACCGCCCATGTGGGCGTGGGGTTTGTCTATGACGGCGTCTACCAGCGAACGAATAAGTTCGGATACAACGGCAACGGCACGATTACGGGCAGTAGGACCCGGCAGGAGGTCACCCTGTGGAAGCGTAGCAGCATGCTCGTTCAAATGGGAGTCGGGACCATCGCTGAGGGCTGGTCCGTTTCTTTGCATCATTACCTCAGTCCGGTTGATCCCTCGATCCTTTTTAAGGGTGATGGAACAATAAATAATAATAATATTATTAATATCATTGATACAGTGGCAGGTAAGGAATCAAGTGGTTACAACGGAGATAACATCCCGGCCGTTGATGCAAAACTTAGTAATCCTGAGGCCGTAGCAGTGGACAATGCCGGCAATATCTACATCGCAGATCTAGGTAACCAACGCATCCGCAAAGTGGATACAAGCGGTATTATCACAACAGTAGCAGGCATTTCCCCTGGCGGTTACAACGGAGATAACATCCCGGCCGTTGATGCAAAACTTAGTAGTCCTGAGGCCGTAGCAGTGGACAATGCCGGCAATATCTATATTGCAGATCATGGTAACCAACGCATTCGCAAGGTGGATACAAGTGGTATTATCACAACAGTCGCAGGCAATGGATCGAGGGGCTACAACGGGGATAACATCTCGGCCGTTGATGCAATGCTTAATTATCCTGAGGGCGTAGCAGTAGACAATGCCGGCAATATCTACATCGGAGATGAATCTAACGACCGTATCCGCAAGGTGGATACAAGTGGTGTTATCACCACAGTGGCAGGCAATGGATCCCCAGGCTACAACGGAGATAACATCCCGGCCGTTGATGCAAGGCTTAATAGTCCTAGAAATCTAGCAGTGGACAATGCCGGCAATCTCTACATCGTAGATATTTATAACTGGCGCATCCGCAAAGTGGATACCAGCGGTATTATCACTACAGTTGGTACAGGCCTTCAGTATCCTAGCGGCGTAGCAGTGGACAGTACCGGCAATATCTACATCGCAGATACTGATCACTTCCGCATCCGCAAGGTGGATACAAGCGGTGTTATCACCACAGTGGCAGGCAACGGATCCAGCGGCTATGGCGGAGACAGCGGCCCGCCCACTGATGCAATGTTTTATTTTCCTAAAGGCGTAGCAGTGGATAGTGCCGGCGATTTCTACATCGCAGATGCTTATAACCACCGCATCCGCAAAGTGGCTCCACCATCAGCCTTTGCAGATTTAATGATTGCAGGAGACATAGCATCTGCCGAGGAAAACGGTCTTGTCCATATAATGTCCAGCTCGGGACAACACGAGACTACCATTGATCTTGATACACGTGTTATTCTGCGCGACTTCGGCTATGACTCGGACGACAATCTGATTTCCATCACCGATCAGTTCGGTAACCAAACCACCATCCAAAGGGACACTTTCGGCACGCCGACGGCCATCATCTCCCCAGATGGCCTTACAACCTCACTGACCATAGACGGTAACAACCATTTAACCCACATTACCTATTACTACAGCGACACATTAATCTTTAATAAATATGCTTGAGGCTATTGTCCTTTTTC
>JABMQM010000398.1 GCA_013203195.1 Desulfobacteraceae bacterium
CGACTCACGACCCAGGTCGGCAAGCCTGGGAACCAGCCCTGCTGTGGATATGGTAATTTTACGGCTGGAAAATCCAAGGCCCGTATCGCTTTCAGTTAAGGTTTGAACTGCTTCAATGACATTGCGGTAATTTGCCAGAGGCTCACCCATGCCCATAAGCACGATATTGGTCAGGCGCTTGGCATCATCCAGATGACTTGCGATATCGCGAACTTGAGCAATAATTTCACCTTTTGAAAGATTACGCACAAAACCGCCCTTGGCGGTGAGACAAAAGCGGCATCCCTGGGAGCAGCCCACCTGGCTCGATATGCACAGGGTGTAATGGTCCTTTTCCGGAATCAGTACGCTTTCCACATGTTTTCCATCTTGGAGTCTGAAAAGATATTTCCTGGAACCATCTTGAGAGGTTTCAATCTGCGTCTTTTCGAGCCTGTTGATAGTAAAATGGTTTGAAAGCAGTTTGCGGAGCTCTTTCCCCAAGTCGGTCATCTCTTCAAACGTGTCTGTCTGGTGCAAATAGACCCACCTGAGAATCTGCACTGCGCGATAGGGCTCAAGCCCCTGGTTTTTAAGCCAGGCAGCCAGTTGATCCCTGGCAAATTCTTTAATGTCTGATGTATTCGGTTTTAGTGCCATTTTATAAATCGGTTGATATTTTATTTTGTTTGACATACCATTTATTTGATACTAATAACAAGGGTTTCGATTTCAAGAAATAAAATGGTATGTTTATGTTTGACAATTTGACGGACAGGCTAAATGCCGCATTTAAAAAGCTCAAAGGTCACGGCAAGTTAACCGAAAAAAATATTCAGGAGGGTCTAAAGGAAGTACGCATGGCTCTCCTGGAGGCTGATGTCCACTACCGCGTTGTCAAGAAATTTATCGGCGATATCAAGGAGCGCGCCCTGGGGCAGGAGGTCATGGCGAGCCTGACACCCGGTCAGCAAATTGTCAAGATTGTCAACGAAGAATTGACAGAACTGATGGGAGGGCACCTTACAGATTTAAACCTTGCGGGCTCTTTCCCATCCTCAATCATGCTGGTTGGTTTGCAGGGGTCCGGTAAAACCACAACAGCCGGCAAGCTGGCCGTTTGGCTGAGCAAAAATGGGCGCAAGCCTTATCTGGTTCCGGCAGATGTATATCGTCCCGCTGCCATTGACCAACTGCAAAAGCTGGGACAGCAGCTGGCTGTGCCTGTGTTTCCATCCAGTGCGGAAATGGACCCTGTCCAGATCTGCAAGGATGCCAGAACAAAGGCACATAAAGAAGGGCTGGACACACTGCTGCTCGACACAGCAGGGCGGCTGCACATAGACGAAACGTTGATGGACGAACTTGGCCGCATCAAGGATGCGCTCAAGCCTTCTGACATACTGCTCGTAGCCGATGCCATGACCGGTCAGGATGCTGTAAACATCGCCCAGGCATTTAACGATGCGCTTGACATCGGCGGCGTTATCCTTACCAAGATGGACGGTGACGCCCGCGGCGGTGCCGCCATATCGATCAAGTCCATAACCAGTAAACCGATTAAGTTTATTGGTGTCGGTGAAAAGCTGAGTGATCTGGAGCCTTTTCACCCGGAAAGGATGTCTTCAAGGATTTTAGGGATGGGAGACGTCCTTACCATGATTGAAAAAGCCCAGGCGGTGGTCGATGACAAAAAAGCGGCTGAACTGGAGAAAAAGCTTAGAAAAAGTGAGTTTACGCTCGAAGATTTTCGCGATCAAATGGTTCAGATACGCAAGATGGGGTCTTTCTCGGATCTCATCGGTATGATACCGGGAATGAGCACCAATAAGCATCTGAAAAATTTAGAGGTAGACGAAAAAGAATTCACCAGGATCGAAGCAATTATTAATTCCATGACTCCCCGGGAGCGGCGGCAACATGCATTAATTAAAGGCAGCCGCCGCAAAAGAATCGCGAAAGGGAGCGGCACCAGGGTACAGGATGTTAACAAACTAATTAAAAATTACACTCAGATCTTGAACATGATCAAAAAAATCAACAAGGGCGGCATGCGCGGAATAGGCCGGGGAATGCTGCCGTTTTGAGGGAGAGTCAAAATGCAAGTGAAAATCAGATTGGCCAGGCACGGCGCAAAGAAAAAACCTTTTTACCGAATTGTGGTAGCTGATAGTGAAAGTCCCAGGGACGGGAAATTTCTTGAAAATGTCGGCACCTATGACCCTTTAAAAGATCCGGCCGAGGTTACTTTAAAACCGGAGCGCATAAAACACTGGATTGATGAGGGCGCTATTCCAACCAGCACTGTAAAAAGCATTTTAAAAAGAGAAAAAATTTTTACTGACACTACATAGATAGTATCGTTTCCCCTAATTCTCACCGCCAACAAAGGAGATGGAGCTATGAAAGAGCTGATCCATTATATTGCCCAGGCACTGGTTGACCATCCGGAACAGGTGGCTGTCTCCGAGGTAGAAGGTAACCAGACCTCGGTATTAGAGCTCAAAGTGGCCAAAGAGGATCTAGGGAAGGTAATTGGTAAACAGGGCAGAACGGCGCGGGCAATGCGGACCATTTTGGGTGCTGCATCCGCAAAAATAAAAAAACGGACTGTCCTCGAAATTATCGAATAATATCGTGGAAAAGAATGGCTTTCTTCTCATAGGAAAGATCATTGGCGTTCATGGTGTCAAGGGCAACATCAAGGCCTATTCCTATGCCGAGTCTTTGTCCGTTTTTGAGCCGGGCAGCCCCATCCTGGCCGTCAATGAAAAAGGCTTGGAGACAACCTATAAGGTAAACTGGGTCAAACCCCACAACAGGGTCATTCTTCTGTCCCTGGATGGGATAGACAGTAAGCACCTAGCAGAAACCTTAAGAGGCTCAAAGCTTTATGTTGAAAAATCCATACTTCCCGAGCTCGAGGATGGAACCTATTACTGGTTTGATCTTATAGGGCTTTCCGTTTTCACAACCGACGACGAATATATCGGCAGCATTGCATCGATCCTTCCCACGGGGAGCAACGACGTTTATGTTGTAAAAAACCCTAACAAAGATAATGATCATGAAATTCTGATTCCGGCGCTCGCATCGGTGGTTTTGGAAATAGATATTACTAAAAAAACGATGCGGGTCGCTTTGCCGGAAGAATTATAAATAAAAACAAGCTTTTATACCTTCTCGCCATCGCTCTTGCGCAGGCAAGACCGGCGGGATTTTAAAATTATAAAATTGGCTCACGATTTTATATAGTGTTTGACATTTTATGCATTATCCTGCATAAAACGACGTTTATAATTTTTTACATAATAGTTGTGTACTGATGAATTTTATTGCCCTGACCATCTTTCCGGAAATGTTTATACCATTTTGGGAGCACGGGATTATCAAAAGGGCGATAGAGCAAAACAAAATTTGCGCAGCGGCCATCAATATCAGAGATTATGCCCAAGGCCGGCATCGTGAAACCGATGACAGACCATACGGCGGCGGCAGTGGGATGGTGATGAAGCCCGAACCGTTGACTGCTGCCATACGGGCGGCTGCAGAGCAAGCGCCGTCTTCCAGAACAATCCTGCTGACACCTCAGGGCCGTTGCTTTAACCAGAAGGTGGCACGAGAATTAGCATCATCTGAAGGACTTATTCTGGTTTGCGGTCGTTATGAAGGTGTAGACGAGCGCATTTGTCACGAATTTATCGATGATGAAATTTCCATAGGGGATTATGTGCTGACAGGAGGTGAACTGGCGGCCATGGTCATCATCGATGCCGTCACCCGTATGATTCCGGGCACCCTCGGCGGTGAAGATTCGGCGGAAAAAGACTCTTTTTCAGACGGTGTATTGAAGCACCCCCAATATACGAGGCCTCGGGTTTTCGAAGGCATGGAGGTTCCCGAAGTACTGTTGTCGGGCAACCATAAAGAAATTGAAAAATGGAGGCTTAAGACATCGCTGATACGAACCTTTCTAAAAAGAAAGGATCTTTTGAAAGCTCGTCATATGAGCGGGCCTGAAATAGAAATTTTGCAAAAGTGGTGCCGCGATATTGAAAAACTCATATCCGACCAATCTTTACATAGCTCTGACGCATTACCCGGTGATCAACAAAAACGGTAACATCATAGCTTCCGCTGTGACAAACCTCGATCTGCACGATATGTCAAGAGCTGCAAAGACTTACGGAGTGCGATCATTTTATGTAGTTACACCACTTGCGGATCAGCGGGAACTTGTTGAAAAAATCGTCGACCATTGGGTAAAAGGAGTGGGCGCAACGTACAATCCGAAACGGCGCGAAGCCTTGGAGTTGATTCGTATTAAAAATTCGCTGGATGAGGTTGCCGATCATATCCGCGACAGCGCTGGATATGCTCCAAAAACGGTTGTAACCAGCGCCAAGCGCAGCCCCGGAAACATTAGTTTTGACAGGTTTCGCCGAATGCTCAGCAACGAAAACCTTTATCTTTTGATCTTTGGGACGGCCTGGGGATTGACGAACGATTTTATGACCGGTGCCGATTATATTCTTGATCCGGTAATAGGAAATACAGATTATAATCATCTTTCGGTGCGGTCGGCGACAGCCGTCATATTAGACCGGTTGTTTGGAAACCAAACATAAAATCGCTTAGCGATTTTATAAATTAATGATTTTAGCGACGAAGTCGCGTTATATAAAATCGCGCAAGCGATTTTATTTTGTGAGGGATTAATATGGAAACAATAGATCAACTGGAAAGAGAGAATATGCGGCTTGACCTGCCCAATTTTGTCGCAGGCGATACGGTTAAAGTACATGTAAAAATCAAAGAAGGTGAAAAGGAGCGCATTCAGGCCTTCCAGGGTGTTTGTATCAGCAAACGCGGCGGCCGAATGAACGCTACATTTACCGTACGGAAAGTTTCATACGGTATTGGTGTCGAGCGTATCTTCCCGCTTCATTCTCCCGTCATCGACAAAGTCGAAATCGTTACTCGCGGCCGGGTTCGCCGGGCTAAAATCTATTACCTGCGCAAACTCAGAGGCAAAGCTGCGAGGATTAAGGAGCGCCGTTACACTTAGTATAGGCGTTCTATGGAAAGTCCTAGACTCATGAAGTTCGGGTGTTTTTTCCAAGAGCATTTTTAAAAACATCACGAAAACACGAAATGTTGAAAGCACGAAATCAAATAATTTTCGTGCTTTCGTGATCTATGTTTTGGCTTCCTGTTTGGTTGGAATAGGGGTTTAGAAGTGACTCATGGAAGTGGATCTGTGGTTTTTCGAAAAAAAGGCCTCTAAAAAAGGTTTTTCACAAATTGCGGGCATTGATGAAGCCGGCCGGGGCCCTTTGGCCGGTCCGGTTGTCTCTGCAGCGGTGATTCTCCCCGATTCCTTGCCGCCTCTCGGTATCGCCGATTCCAAAAAATTAACCCCCAAAAAACGGGATTATCTTTTCGATAAAATTTATGATTACGCTGTTGCTGTGGGCACAGGAATTGTGGGCCCTTTGGAAATTGATCGTATCAATATCCTGGAAGCCGCCCGCCTCTCCATGATTTTCGCGGTTAAAGATCTTAATGCCCAACCGGACTATCTGCTGATCGACGGTCCCTTCCGCATTGCATCCGACTTGCCCCAAGAACCGATCCGCAAAGGTGACAGCTTGAGCATCTCCATTGCAGCAGCATCTATCGTTGCCAAAGTAACCCGGGACCGCATGATGGCAAGATACCACCAGGAGTATCCCCTGTTTGGATTTTCCCAGCACAAAGGTTATCCCACCAAGGCCCACAAGGCAGCGATCAGAGCACACGGCTGCTGCCCCATCCACCGCCGCAGTTTCAAAGGTGTCAAAGAATACCTGTAACGGAAAACGGTTGACACCATTGCTGTTTTATTGTGTGTTCTAACAAACACTCTCCCTTTTGAGGAAAATGATGAAGACTATGTGATGCCGATCGTTAATTCGCCCAGAACCGAGGTATGCGGATATTTTGGTCCGTTTGAAGAATAATTCATTAAAAGAAAGTTTTGGAATGTTTATCATATGGACAAAAATGATTTAAAGAAACTTGCCAAAGATCCAAAATATATTCCGGGCATTTATAATTATTGTGACCGATGGTGCGAACGATGCTCGTTTACTTCAAGATGTTTGAATTGCACTCTTGTCAGAGAGCAGTTTGGCGATCTTGAAAAAATTGACGAACTCAACGAGGCCTTTTGGGAAAAATTTTCCGAGATGCTCCACAGTACCCTGACCATGATTAAAGAAATGGCTAAAGAACAAGGCATTGATCTTGATTCAATCGATATGGAGAAAGAATCTAATAATAAAAACAATAAAGAAGAAAATTCCTTGGCATATCTGATATCACATACTTCCAAAAATTATGCGAAATCTGTTGACCAATGGTTCGATTCAAATGAATATTTATTTTTTGAAAAAGAAGCGGAGGTAAATCGAATCCGCATTATCTCCTCGCAAAGAAATCCGATCCAGGAAGCGGAAGGCATAAATGATGCCGTTGAAATCCTTAGATGGTATCAATGGCAAATTCACGTAAAGCTCGAAAGGGCCATTGGTAGCGCTTCAACGGAAGAACCACTGGATTTTGGCGAGTTTCCAAAAGATTCCGATGGGTCTGCCAAGGTAGCATTGATCGGCACAGATCGCTCAATGTCTGCCTGGAAAGTGTTGTTGACTGCTTTCCCCAGGCAGGCAGAATCAATTCTGAGTTTTATTAAGATTTTGGAACATATTAAAAAGGGGCTCGAAACCCAGTTCCCAAATGCAACAAATTTTATAAGACCTGGATTTGATGACAATAAGGAGCAAGGGCTATCCCCTTAGTCCCAATGAAACATAGTAACTGTGGTCTTTTCTTGAAAACCAGATATGAGTTGCACTCACATTTCAGTGCGTTTGATGTTTTTACCGCATTAAAACTCCTGTGACATTCGAAACTTTTTAAACGGCAGCATACTGCCTTGGATCACTATAATATTAATATTCTTGACTATTTGTTTGATTTTTGATTGTTTTCTGATGCCGACATAATTCCCCGAACATTAAAAAAGGATCATCATGGCTGTTTAAGCAAAGGGCACCCCTCTTTTCTCTGAAACGAGATGAGGGATTTTTCTGTTTTTTGGAATAGTCATTAAGGAAAAAGCCTGTAGTGAGCGGGAAGTATAGCTTTCATAGGCCATTTTAAAGTTGCGTATGCTCTACTCGAACGGTCGCCTTTAGCTTGACCTCTTACCTTTTATATGCCTATATTGGTTGAAAAATGGACAAATAAACCACTTTTTTCAACCGAAAATAAAAATGAATAAGATCTATCCAACGAATCTAGTTCGAAAATTGACCGGAGTGACTCTTAACCAGTTAAAATACTGGGTACGAATTAATCTTGTTTCTCCAGGAAGAGACGGCAAGTTTTCTTTTTATTCTTTTAAGGATATCGTTAAGTTACGAGTGTTGGTTTCATTAAGGAAGGAAGGGTTAAGTCTCCAAAAGATGAGAGAAGGTATAAGAAACTTAACCAAGATGCTGCCAGATGAAGAACCTCTTTCTCGATTGGTTATCTATACCGATGGAATGGACATGATTGTCGTTGAAAAAGGGAAATACTTTAGCGCTATAACAAGACAACAGTATTTCCGATTTGACACGGAACAGATCAGGACTGAAATTATTAAATTACAAAAAATGAATAGCCTTTTCCCGAAAGTAAAGGATGATCTTAGAAATGAAAAAGTAATATTGCTTCCACATAGTTAAGCTATTGCAGGATGGATGAAAGAACACTTTAGCAATGAATGTGTTAAACATAGTTCGCAATGAATTAAATCAATTAGGTTATTTAGACAACCTATTACAGGAAGATTATGTCTTCGATGATGCCTCTGTTTCTGGAATTCGAGAGCTAAATATTCCCTTAGCGGCATTCGCACAATGGCCGCCTTCCTATCGTAACGCTTGCATCGGTGTGCTGACTGCAAATGGTCAATCGGGGCCGCAATATGTTTCGGGCTATCGAGCCCTCGGCGCCCCCATGTTTTTTGAAGTGTCTCATGATCATATCGTCCGTTACCGTGTTGAGGCCTCTGGTCAAGCCGTTTTTTTAGAATCCATCCCAGTTCAAGATATCCGTAAAGCTTTTAAGGTCAATAGAAATAAATGGTGCCCCGACGCAATTTTTCGTGCCAAAGCTATCACACCATTAACAGACCCTGTCCAACTTGATTTTGTCGATATAGGACTTCTCCCGGCCTTGAAAGGTATGATTCACGACAAATTGGATCGCCTGCTTAAGGGTACTCTTCATGAAGCAATCAATATATATAAGGATAATACATCCGGCAATAGACCCGATGAGACCTTGTTTTTTCGCCTGGTTTTCCGTTTCCTTGCTGCAAAAGTTTTCAAGGACAAGAGACATCCGGGCAATTGGAATGACTCACAGGCGAATACTATCATAAAAGAGATTCAGGAATTTTATGGCTTTACAGAGGCAGATATGCAAGGGATTCTTGATGAGCCCTGCACGCAACAGGCTGTCTGGGATAAGTTTCGAAATGCTTTTAACTTTCAAAATCTCTCAGTGGATGACCTGGCGTTTATTTATGAAAACACTCTAATCCGAAAGGAATTCCGCAAACAGTATGGTATACACAGTACACCCCAGGCTATAGCCGAGCTTATTGTCGATCGCCTCCCCTTCGAATCTTTAGCAGAGAATGAACGGTTTGTTATAGAGCCTTGTGCAGGGCACGGAGTTTTTTTGGTTGCTGCCCTGCGTCGGCTCCGTGAATTATTGCCTGCATCTTGGACGGGCCAAGAGAGACACAGATACCTAAAGGACCGGCTAACTGCCATAGAGGTGGATGTTTTTGCCGCAGAAGTCTGTCGCTTATCTCTGATGCTGGCGGATTATCCCAATCCAGACGGATGGCAAATTATATCTCAAGATATTTTCACCAGCGATGTGCTGAAAAAGCAGTTAAAAACATCGCAAATTGTTCTCTGTAATCCCCCTTTTGAAGATTTTACTCCAGATGAAAAAAAACATTACGGCAACAGAATTTCAAGTGTCCACAAACCTTATGAGATACTAAACAATGTAATGGAAAATCCCCCTGCCATGTTAGGCTTTGTCTTGCCAAAATCAGCCATAATGGGAAGAAGATACAGAGACATGCAGGATAGAATTGCTAGAACTTATAAGGATGTAGAAACAATCGCTCTGCCGGATCGAATCTTTGCGTTTTCAGAGCAAGAAACCATGTTAGTTCTTGCTTCAGATCGAAATAGAGCCACCAAAACAAATGTTTTTGTCCGCACTTTTTGGATACGCGAAAACGATAGGCGACCGTTGCTTGAAACAGGTCAATTGCCCGAAGGCATTAGTAAGGATATAAATCGCTCAACTCACAGGGAATTCATTTCTTTAAGGAACGTGCCACTTAATGAGATTTGGAACTATCTTAAAAACCATCCCCGTTTAGAAGCTATTGCTGACTTTCATCAAGGTATTTGGTGGAACGTTTCTCTCGAAAAGAATAGAAACAGCTTAATATCTTCTGAACCAAATCATGGATTTAAAAAAGGCTTGGATACTGTTCAAGGAAAAATTGAGGCTTACAATGTTCAAAGATTTGTATATCTTAATATAGATGAACAGTACCGGCGCACAACCGCTCATTCATTTCCTTGGGGCAAACCTAAAGTTATTGCTAATAGTCGCAGAATAAGCCGTGGGTCATGGCGGATTGTTGGTTATCCAGATTCAAGCGGCTTGGTTTGTACTAAGAATTTTATGGGAATCTGGCCCAATAAAGATATTAATATTGAGGTACTTTCAGCGCTGATTAACTCTCCTTTGGTTAATGCTGCGCTCTATCTTAAGGGGTATGGGCGTGATAATTCAATTCGTATATTGGAACAGATTCCAATTCCTCTTCCCGGAGCTATTGATACTGTAAGAATCACTCAGTTCGTCAGGTACTATGCCAAACTCAGATCAGGATTTAAAAGAGGGCCAGCGAAAGCACCAATCATCCAAGAAGCCATTCAGACACTTATGGAAATTGACGGTTTGGTTCTAAAAGCCTACGATCTCCCCCCAAGGCTTGAACGCAAGCTGCTGGAATTTTTTAGAGGGTACACACGGCCTGTTCCATTTGATTTTCCCAATTATTACCCGGAAGACTTTAAACCTCGCATTCCTTTACACAAATATCTTGAGATGGATTTAAAACAAGCCAGTGCAGGAGAACTGCTCAAAAGAATCACGCCCTTTGATTCCGAAGATATGCATGATTTTTTTATGGACATTGAGGCAGGGCAATCCTGATGGACGGATACCTTTTTGATACTAATGCAGTTAGTCCTCTTTGGAATGTCAGGCACCCTGAACATAATACAATCAAAACTTTTTTTGCAAGCGTTTCCGGTTCCCCCGTTTGGTTCTCCACTATAGTCCTGGCAGAAATAGAATACGGACTTAAAGTAACTCCAAAAATCGATGTGGAGAGTCGGAATCAAGTCAAGCGCGAAATGTCGAAGTGCCCTCTCATACTTGATATTGATAAGCATACCATTGGTCCCTATTCGGACTTACGGGCAGAACTGTTTAAATATTATTCACCAAGAAAACGCAGAGGAAGGCTGACAGTAAAATGGCCGGAAGACCTTGTTGAACGAACTAGCGCCAAAGAACTTGGTATCCAGGAGAACGATATCTGGATAGCAGCACAGTCGATTCAATACAATTTAATACTTGTTACTGAAGATCACATGTCACGGCTTGTGGAAGTTTCTCATTCACTCAGTAATCCCCTGCAAATTGCGAAATGGAGATAGGAAGGGAGAAATTCCAAACAGCTTCTGTAATATTTCAGAAAAGCCAGACAGTGTCTGGCCTTTCTGCTACCGATATGCCGCTCAAATTGGGTTCTAAATTTCCGCTGTCAAGGTCACATTATTTGATACATATCTGATTTAAATATTTAAACAATGATATCTTGCCGATTGTGATTCTATAAGGGAAAAGGAATGCACAGATACACCAAAGCACAAAAAAAGAAACTGCGTGAACTGGCTGGCATTGCCAACGAGCGTGAGTTGGATCAAGAGATGGAAAAGCTTTTTCAGCATTTTGAAAACTGGCGGAGCGGGAAGATAAGCTGCTTTGAGTTAAGCGATTTGATACATAAATTCCACCAAGGGGCATCCAGAGAGATCTGGACAACGTATGCCTATGGTGATCCGGATACGGCGGTTTCCAGAGCCCTTGTACTTGGTTTTTTGAAAAGAGAAGAGATTTCAGAGGAACTTTTGAAGATTTTGGAACCTAGAACTGATCTGTTTAGGTAATAATGAAGCCTCTTTATTGAAAGATAAAACATGGTCCGAAAACACAAACAAACTGATCCTTTTGAAGACTTAACCTGGAACGACTTGACTGCCTGGGCCGGGAGCAAAATTGTATCCCGAGGTAAAAATTACCAGAGAAACGGCTACGTTGAAGATTTAGCTCGTATGTCTGACGGGAGTTTGATCGCCTGGGTGGAAGGGACAAAGAGATACGCTACCAAGGTGCTTTTCGAAGACGGCGAGTTGGAGTCTAATTGTACCTGTCCATATTGGGACACCTGCAAGCATGCCGTGGCCATGGTGGTCGAATACCTTGATTGTCTGAAACAGAATGTAAAGATTCCCAAGGTTACCCAAAAAGACAGACGCTTGAAACTGTTTGATGAGTTTGGGGAAGATGAAGACTGGTTGGACGCAGATGACGACATGAATGGATTTGACGACTTTTCTCCTCAACAAAAAAAGGTAGCCGATGTCAGTTTTCTGGAACCCTTTCTAAAAAAACATACTAAAGCGCAACTAATCGAACTTACCAAGAATCTGGCCGAATGCTATCCCAATGTTTTGGAACATTTGCTTGATCAAATCGATCTGTCCAAGGGGACCGTGAACAATATGGTGGATGCAGTGCGAAACGAGATTATGGAACTCAGCTCGGAACCCGGATGGCAGAATTATTGGCGCGGCGAGGGATATACCCCGGATTATTCGCGGGTGAAACATCGCCTGGAGGCGCTTTTAGATCAGGGGCATGCCGACGAGGTGGTTGCTCTGGGTGAAGAGCTGCTGACGGCGGGAACATCCCAGGTTGAAATAAGCGATGACAACGGCGAAACCTATGAAGAAATTGCATCCTGCATGAATGTAGTCTTTCGGGCGCTGTCTCAATCTTCGCTTTCACCGGCCGAGCAAATGTTGTGGGCAGTGGATAGAGAGTTGGAAGATCAGTATTCGCTTTGTGAGGGCGTTAAAGTATTCTGGGAATTGAAACAAAAAAAGGCCGACTGGAAGAAATTGGCAGACGATCTGTTAAGGCGGTTGAAAAGCTTTCCAAAAATAAAGGATGATGGCCTTTCGTCCAATTACCGCCGGGATCGCTTGACCGACTGGATCATTACTGCGCTGGACAATTCGGGGCGTGATGGTGAAATCATTCCGCTTTGTGAAAAAGAGGCGGTGAAGACCGGTAGTTATGTTCGACTGGTTCGTATGCTTATGGAAACAAAGCAATGGAAAGCGGCTGAACAATGGATTCATAAAGGGATTAAGGCTACCCAGGAAAAATGGCCGGGTATTTCCAGCCAATTGAAAACAGCCTTGCGGGAAATGAAGGAAAAACAAGGCGATTGGCTTCAGGTCGCTACCTTGCGAGCGGATGATTTATTTAGTGACCCGACACTTCAAACCTTTCAGGAATTCCAAAAAACGGCGAGAAAGGTCAAAGTCTGGACAAAGGTAAAGCCAGTTGTTCTACAATATCTGGAAATCGGCAAGTTGCCACAAAGCGGATCATCATGGCCCTTGCCTGAAACGGGCATCCCAAAAACCAAGGAGCGTCGGCCAAGGCAATTTCCATTGACTGAAACGTTGATTGATATCGCTATCTATGAAAAACGGCCTGATGATGTTATCCGCTGGTATGATCAACGTAAGTCTCAAAAAGTCGGCTGGTGGTTGAGTGAGTTTCAGGAAGACAAAATCGCCGGAGCGTTGGCGGACAAATATCCTGACAGGGCCATGGATATTTGGAAAAGACTGGCCACCAACCTGATCGCCCAGGTAAAACCAAAAGCGTATGCAAAGGCCGCCGTATACCTTGGAAAAATCCAGCGCGTGCTGAAGAGTCAGTCCAAGGACAAGGAATGGCAGATTTATCTTGCCAAAATTCGAAAAGAGCATGCCAGAAAAAGAAAACTTCTTGAAATTTTGGACGGTTTGAATGACAAACGAATCGTGGATATCCTTTAGTGAGCAAAGACAGAATAGAAAATTGTGTTAGATGTCCTTCAACAATATGAGGCATTATGGTTTAAGGCTCTATGATGCAAGATAAGCGACAACAATACGGCAAAGAAAGCGAATCCATCGCCGTCAGGTACCTTAAAAAAAACGGCTATAAGATCCTGGAGCAGAATTACCGTAATCAATTAGGCGAGATCGATATCATTGCCAGAGATAAAAAATCGCTTGTATTTGTTGAAGTCAAAGCTCGGAGGTCCGGTGGTTACGGGAGCCCCAAGTGGGCCGTAACTCCCAAAAAACAAAGAAAAATATCGATGGTGGCCCTGTAC
>JABMQM010000399.1 GCA_013203195.1 Desulfobacteraceae bacterium
ATAGCTCCTACGGCTGAAGCTGGGATGGTAAAACACACCGGTTTTTTTCATTAATTCCTCCTGGTCCTGGCAAGTACGAGCCCCAAAAGAGCTCTTTATCACGAAAGCACGAAAATTCGAAAACACGAAAAAAAATATTAGATTTCGTGTTTTCGTGATTGATTTTAGTTTTGCTACCAGAAATAGCACAGAATTTGCAATTAAAGAAGAAAAATTGGCTTATTCTGAATTATTGTTTGGCTAAAAATCGGACAGGGGCGTTTTTCCCAGAACCTTTAGATAGGATGTATCATTCAGAAACGAGACAATCCACTGCTCGTTTTTATAAATAAAAAGGTTGGTGCTGGCGGTATCCTGTTGAATGCGCCAGAAGTGACTGTTGTCTAACCCCAGCAGGGCACAGCAGATCACCTTGTTCGGTGCTCGGTGGGCCACCAGGGCGATAGTTTCATTTAGGTGTTTTGCCACCAGATTCTCAAGGGCTTCCATGGTTCGCCCACGCACCTCATCCAGAGTCTCGCCATTGGGGAAGCGGACTTTGTGGGGCTCCTGAAGCCAGAGCGAGTATAGATCCGGATATTTTGCTGCAATCTCCTTTAAGCCCACTCCTTCCCATTCGCCGTAACTGATGTCAATAATTGCTTCTAAAGGAGTAACGGCGATGTTATGAAATTTAGCTATATTTTCAGCTGTTTCCATAGAGCGGGACAGGGGGCTGCTGTAAACGGCATGCACGCTTTCGTTCTGAAGAGCCTCACCGGCCAAATGGACTTCTTTTTTTCCGGTTTCATCAAGAGGAATATCTGCACGTCCGCGAAAGACTTCCTCCAGGTTCCAGGCTGTCTGACCATGGCGCACCACGTATACTCTGGTCATCTTCCCTAACTCCTCATGGATGTTTAATACGATTTTATTTAATGCTTTTGAAATTTAACAATCAGGATGATGATCGTAAAAGTGCAGATTATAGTTTCGTATGTGTGTACAGTCGTATCTTTCAGATATTGACAGAAGAAGTTTTATATTCCCTTGATCTGCTGATGCAGTTCCCGTGTCTTTTCCATCCGGTCGCGGTCGCGGTCCTGCACTAGCAGTCGAATTTCTTCATTTACGGCAACCAGTTCGGGGTCAAGGGATTGTTGCCCTGCAAGATGTGCGTCAATGAGCGTGCGGTAAGCCTGGATCATCCGGGAGATTAGTGCCACGGGATACTCACGGCCCTGAACTTTTAGGGTGTGCAGACCCAAATCAACGTAATGCTTAAATTCCTCGTTTCGGATGGCAAAGGCGACATTGGGACGGCGGCGAATTGTATCGTTAACGTTGCTGATCTCTTCAGCGCTCTTTCCTTTGCGGCGCATCAATTTTTCGCGCTGTGCCTCTGTGAGCAGGCAGATACGGAAGCAGCTGCCGCTGCGGTCCGGCCACCCCTCATATTCAACGATCTCATGGCCATCCTCATCGTGGTAGACTTTCTTCACATAAGAGTCGCTGGTAAGTTCATGAAACAGGCAGTTGCCCACGCCGCCTATACAGCGATTGCCATGGATCAGTATTTCGGCAAGAACACCGACTTCGTCCGCAGCCTTTTTGAACTCTTGCAATTTTTCCACAGTGTCGATTTCGGTGCTGGCCACAACCTGGGTGGCACCTGCGTCGAGGTAATATGCCATATCTTCTCGAGTCTGGATATTACAACCCACGCTGGCATGAATGATCAATTCCGGATAATTGCGGCGAATAAGCCGCATGAGACCGGGAGTCTTTATAATAATTCCTTCAACACCCCATTGTGCCCATTTTGAGGCCTTATTCAACACCCGCATCAAGTGCTTTTCCGGAACCTCAGCGTTTACGGCCACACGGATTTTGCCCCCATGGTCGCTTGCAATGCGCACCGCTTCCCTGATGCCGCTGTCTTCCAGTTCCCAGGCGCATTTTCTGCGACTGAAACCTTTCGCACCTACATAAACTGCATCAGCGCCACTGGCAAAGACAGCCTCCACCATTTCTAGACTGCCGCCAGGAGCCAGCAATTCGTTCATTGTGTTGAATCCTCCTTTAAGTGAGACTGGGAAAACTATATTAATTCTGCAAGTTTATGTCCAGAAACCAGCAAGAGCAGAAAACAATAATTTTCCAATCAACCGCAGCCTCAGAATCACGAAGGTGATCTTTATAAGCAATCCCGCTTGCGCTGTCAAGATATTTTTGGATCAAACAAACTTGAGCGGCGTAGCCGCGTTTCATAAAATAGTATTACTATTTTTTCGGATATTAGGGCATGAAACTTAAGCCAATAGTTTGTTTAGTCCTGAAAAACCTGGTCCTTCGGGACAGATCAGAGATATCTGGCTCTGCCGAAAATCTTAAAAGTGCCTTAA
>JABMQM010000400.1 GCA_013203195.1 Desulfobacteraceae bacterium
TCATTAAACAAATCGAATCGCGGTTGCCGGCGGCGCTGGCTGCCGACAGATATGCCATCAGCCGCGAAATCGCCCGCATTAAAAGCTACAGGGCTAAATCACCGGCGGATGCAAAGACCCAAAAGCGGCTTTTTCATCTCGAGAAGAGGCTTCAGGCTTCCATCAAAAAGAGAGCATGGCGACAGGAAAACCGGCCGGATCCAAACTACGACCCGGCCCTGCCCATAACGGCCAAAAAGGATGAAATCATCGATGCCGTCGCCGGCAACCCGGTGGTCATTATTTCCGGAGAGACCGGTTCGGGCAAAACCACCCAGATACCAAAATTCTGTTTGGCCGCCGGACGTGGTATTGACGGCAAAATAGGCTGCACCCAGCCCCGCAGAATTGCGGCCACAACGGTTTCACGTCGCATCGCCCAAGAATTGGGAGAGCAACTGGGCCAATCCGTGGGTTACAAAATACGGTTCCAAGATAAGACCGGCCCCGATGCGTATATCAAAATCATGACCGACGGCATCTTACTGGCCGAAACCCAGAACGATCCGGATCTTACCGAATACGATACCATCATTGTCGATGAAGCCCATGAAAGAAATTTGAACATTGACTTTATTCTGGGATTCTTAAAGACACTGCTAAAGAAAAGAAAGGCTCTGAAAGTCATAATAACCTCGGCCACCATTGATACCGAAAAATTCTCAAAGGCTTTTGACCGGGCGCCGGTAATCGAAGTCTCCGGCCGCATGTACCCGGTTGAAGTACGTTACCATCCCTACGATTTAAAAGCCGCTGATGACGACGAGCCGGCCCATATTGAAACAGCGGTTCGCGCATTAGACAAACTGCAGCAAGAAAGTCCCTTCGGCGACATTCTCATCTTCATGCCGACCGAACAGGATATTCGTGAAACCCGTGAAGTTATCGAAGGCCGGCAATATAAGAATGTAGCCGTACTCCCCCTGTTTGCCCGGCTCTCGGCGGCCGAGCAGTCCAAGGTTTTTGCTCCCATGGCTGCCAGAAAAATCATTATCGCCACCAATATTGCCGAAACGTCCATTACCATACCGGGCATTAAATACGTCATCGACACGGGGCTGGCGCGCATATCGCGATATACACCGCGATCAAGAACCACTTCCCTGCCGGTCACCGCCATATCCCAAAGCAGCGCCGAACAGCGCAAAGGAAGGTGCGGACGGGTAGCAAACGGCGTTTGCATACGCCTTTTTTCTGAAGAAGATTTCCATAGCCGCCCGCTGTTTACACTGCCTGAAATTCTAAGGGCCAATCTGGCTGAAGTAATCCTGCGGATGATCGCCCTGAAATTCGGTGATATATCGGATTTTCCCTTTGTCGACCGCCCGGACCCCAAAAGCATAAGAGACGGCTTTGATATGCTGGTCGAACTCGGGGCGATTGCTTTGATGCCCAAACCTGAGACTGCCGGTGGAAAGCCTGGTTGCAAGCTGACCAAAACAGGCCGGCTCATGGCCAAAATGCCGGTCGATCCCCGCCTGTCCCGCATGTTGATCGAAGCCCGTGTCCAGGGATGTCTGGATGAGATGACTGTTATCGTTGCAGCTCTGAGCATCCAGGACCCCCGGGAACGGCCTGCGGAAAAAGCCGAAACCGCCGACCAGGCGCACAAAAACTTTAAGGACCCTTCTTCTGATTTTATTACCCTGCTGAATATCTGGAACCAATACCATCAGGTCTGGAACAGCCAAAAAACCATCAGCCAGAGCTTCAAACAGGCTAAAAAATTCTGCGAAGCACACTTTCTCTCATTTAAAAGAATGAGGGAATGGTTTGATATTCACGGCCAGCTCACCCAGATCCTGAAAGATTATCGTTTTAGCCGCAGCCGGCAAACGCCCTCCGCGGCCCGGGACAGCTACCGGGAACCTGATGAATACGCTCCTCTTTATGCCGCCATTCACAAATCGGTTTTAAGCGGTTTTCTTGCCAACATTGCCTTAAAAAAAGAAAAAAATATATTTCAGGCCACCAAAGGCCGGGAAGTAATGATTTTTCCGGGCTCCACCCTGTTCAACCGGGCCAAGACCTGGATCGTAGCCGCTGAAATGGTCAAAACATCCAGACTGTTCGCCCGGACAACTGCCGGCATAGACAGCAGTTGGTTAGAAAGCCTGGGCGGGGATCTGTGCAACTATACCTATCTTGAACCGCACTGGGAAAGAAAGCGCGGCGAAGTGGTGGCCTTTGAACAGGTCAGTCTTTTCGGTCTCATCATTGTTCCCCGGCGACCAATATCCTATGGCAGAATCAACCCCCGGGAAGCTGCGGAAATATTTATCCGCAGTGCTCTGGTGGAAGGTGATATCCGGCAACCGTTTTTGTTCATGCAACACAATCGCACACTCATTGACGAAGTCAGGGACATGGAAGACCGCATCAGAAAGAGGGACATCCTGGTCAGTGAGGACGAGATGTTCCGCTTTTACCACAAACGTTTAAAAAATTGCTATAATATCAGAACCCTGCAACATCTTATTAAACAAAAAGGCAGCGACCGTTTCCTGAGAATGAGCCCCGCAGACATACGGCAATATTCCCCGGACAAAGCAGAACTTTCTCATTTCCCGGACAGACTTGATCTTGGAAACCAGAGCCTTGATTGTACATACAGCTTCCAGCCGGGAGAAAACGTTGACGGCGTGACCGTGAAAATACCATCGTCCCTGGCTCCCGCGATTCCTTCGGATTCAACGGACTGGCTGGTATCCGGACTTTACCAAGAAAAAATAACCGCCCTCATCAAAGGACTGCCCAAAGCCTTTCGCAAACAACTGGTTCCGGTAACCAGAACGGTCGATGTGATCATCAATGCAATGCCCAAAGAAGAAAATTCTTTGATCACGGCCTTGGGGAAATTCATTTACA
>JABMQM010000401.1 GCA_013203195.1 Desulfobacteraceae bacterium
GTCCCGGACTTTCCCGCGTGGCAGTTAGAAGAAGAAACTTATAATTTAAGGGGCGTCCCGGAATTCCCATTGATATCGTATGATATTTTACGCTAATCACTGATCAAAATTTGACCCAGTTCACCCAGAAAGTCAATGGGTGAACTATTCAAAGCGCTTAAAGACTCGACATTAAGCTGAAAAGCGTGTATTTTTGTGACACAAATACATATATAAATTCGGGTCAAAAATATTATGGGAACACACACACAAAGCATTGACAATAAAACAAAAAGTCGTGTTTATGGCCATGGAAAGGGTTGGGTCTTTACTCCGGCTCACTTTTCCGACCTGGGGAGCCGAGATGCGGTAGCTTCCGCCTTGAAGCGGTATCGACAGTCGGGGCTCATCCGTCAATTGGTTCGGGGGCTGTACGATTATCCACGCACCGACCCGGAGCTCGGGATACTGACCCCTTCTCCGGATGCTGTAGCCAGAGCACTGGCAGGGCGCGATGCGGTTCGCTTGCAGCCGTCAGGCGCCTATGCAGCTAATCTCCTAGGACTTTCCACCCAGATTCCCATGAAGATAGTGTATCTTACAGATGGCCGATCCCGCACCGTACAAATCGGAAAGAAACAGATCATCCTAAAGAGAACCACGCCGCGGAACATGGCAACGGCAGGCAGGATCAGCGGATTAGTCATCCAGGCGCTGCGCCATATGGGGCGACAGCATGTGGATGATGAGGTTATTGCTCGGCTTGACCGCCGGTTGGATACGGAGGACAGACAGCAGTTGCTTAAAGATGTTCGTTTTGCACCCGCCTGGATCGCTGACATTATGAGGCGGCTGGGCAAGAAAAAGGAAAATAATTAACGTGAACGAATTCTTGTCATTCTCTGAAGACCGCAGAAGAACAGTCTGCGAGCAGGCGCAGGATAAACTTGGCGCGCGCTCTGATACAGAACCGACTCAGGAGATCGATATTCATCCATATCTCGCGGAAGCCTTTCCCGATCTGTTTCCTCAATCCCATTTTCTCGTTAGGGCAGTCTCTCCGGAGCGTACTTTTTGGGAAAAAGCCATGCTCCTTCATGAAGAAACTTTTAGACCTCCGGATAAAAAACGAAAAGCGCGGATGGCCAGACATTATTATGACCTGTACCGCCTTATCAATGCCGGCATCGGAGATAAAGCGGTAGGCGATCTCAAACTTTTTGAGCGGATTGCCGCCCATCGGCAGGTTTATTTTCGTTATACCTGGGTAGATTACGATACCCTGTGCCCGGGGCGTTTGAAGCTTGTTCCGCCCGA
Source organism: Desulfobacteraceae bacterium (assembly GCA_013203195.1). Taxonomy (GTDB): domain Bacteria; phylum Desulfobacterota; class Desulfobacteria; order Desulfobacterales; family UBA11574; genus Desulfatibia_A. Next base: position 1,297 of record JABMQM010000401.1, read on the forward strand.
TGATCAGCTCGCTGTCTGGAGTTCTGATTATGCGGCAATGAAAGACGAAATGTTTTTTGGAAAGCCCCCGGCGTTTGAAGATCTTATGGAAACGGTCCGGGAGTTCCAGGATGAGTTCAATCAGAAAGCAGGAGCAGAATCGTCATGAACATTATGACAAAGACAAGCATCACGAAGATTGCCCTGCCAATGATGGCATTTGCTCGGCCCATGCGATTCGCAATCCGCATCAAGGCTCCTCGAGTCGCTCCTCAAGTCCATCTTTGGACGCTCCTCAAGCCCCTTGGTACGACGTAGCTTCAGCGTAGGCGGCCAAGTACTTGATGGGCGCTCCTCCACCAGCGCCCCAGGCGCTACATCACACTAAGTATTGATTTTTTTGATTTTTTCGTTTATGGTCAGGCAATAAAATTGTGTTACGATTTTATTCTTAAAACGGCAAAATGATTTTACGGCAAAGAGCAACAAAATAGAGAATAGTTAAATTGTATGACCGTCCCGGATTCTTGTCTACAAAAAAATGCCACATATCGGGACTTTCTGGACCTCCCGGATTGCCCGAGCAGCGTTTGATTTACATGTTTTGGCTGCTTAGAAATTTTGTAAAAGCCTGTAACAATTGTTCTGTAATTTTTTATATATATTGAAAAGGATAGAACTAACTCTGTAAATTTACGGCAATATTGTTAATACACAGATTTTTGAAGTTTTGTGATAAACAGCATTTTATCTGGTTACTTAATAGTTGGCTCTATATAGCCATATTCATCGTTTTCTTTGAGAAAAATCCTTAAACTGGTATAATTGAAACATGAAAAAACGAATATACATCGAGACCACCGTAGTGAGCTACTTCACTGCTCGTCCAAGCCGTGACATCATTGTTGCAGGCCACCAGGAAACTACACGGGATCTCTGGCCAAACCTGACTGCCAAGTATGAGACATACATTTCGGCTATAGTGTACGAAGAGGCCGGAAAAGGTGATCCGGATCAAGCCCAAATGCGGCTCTCAGCAATTGAGGCCTTCCCAATGATCGACATTGACGACGACGCAAGATTCCTGGCTGAAAAGATCATTGCTGGCAGGGGTATACCTGCCGATTATCCGGAAGATGCCCTTCATGTTGCCGTTGCTGCTGTGAACGGCATGGACGTAGTGGTCACATGGAATTTCGCTCACCTAAACAACCCATTTACCCGCAGGGCTATCAGGAGAATTGTTGAACTCGAGGGATACGTTTGTCCTGAAATCTGTTCACCCCAAGAATTGATAGAGGTAGACCAATGAAAGACCCAATTGTTGAAGAAGTGCGAAAGTATCGAATGGAGCACACTCGTAAATTTCGAGGCGATCTTTCTGCAATTTGTGCCGACTTACGCTCGATTCAAATCGCGTCTGGGTACAAGGTCGTCCGTCTTTCTCCGAGGAAACCAGAGCCAACAAAGGCATCCTCGCGCCCAGCGAAACCCGAATCGTTGGGAACCTAACGAAAGGTAGGTGAAATTCGATAATGTTACCCAGTGGGTGATCGCACATGGCGAAAGCCATGCCCAATTAAATGTTTACCCTGTTAAATGCCCCACCCTATTTAACCGGGGTCCCATCCTATTTAATCGGGGTAGATCCCCGTGGAATTGCCGGGACAGATCGACAGATGGTACCGGTGTGGCAATAATACGAAACCCGCATCAAGGCTCCTCGAGCCGCTCCTCAAGCCCCGGATGCTTTCGCGGGGCGCTCCTCAAGCCCTCCCTTGATGGGCGCTCTTCCACCAGCGCCACAGGCGCTACGCCATACTAAGCATTGATTTTTTTGATTTTTTCGTTTATGGTCAGGCAATAAAATCGTGTAATACGATTTTATTCCAATAGCGGCAAAATGATATTACGGCAAAGTGCAAA
>JABMQM010000402.1 GCA_013203195.1 Desulfobacteraceae bacterium
CCTCTATTTCAAGTTGGATTCCTTCTGAAGCAATATCAATCATTTGCCCCTCAATCATACCCTCATACCCAGCAGCCGAGGCAATATGATGTAAAACCCTAAGCCATTTTGAAGCCTGGCTTTCATTCGTGAAATTGTTTGTTGATAGGATCTGAAATGCCAGTGTTAGAAGGCCGTCACCGGCCAGAATTGCGGTTGCTTCATTAAAGGCCAGATGGCATGTCGGTCGGCCCCTACGCAAGTCATCGTTATCCATTGCCGGCAGATCATCATGTATTAAGGAGTAAGTATGGATCATTTCAAGGGCGCAGGCGGCACGTATGGTATTCTCGGATTTGCCGCCGACAGCCTCCGTGGCAGCCAAACACAAAATCGGCCTTAAGCGTTTGCCACCGGCCATAAGGGAATATTTCATGGCTTTGCTAATCCGGCTGGAATTTGCAGCAGAATCAAGCATCACAACCAGTGCATCATTGATCTGTTTACGCATAGAAACAAGATAGGTATCAAGATCGTAACTATTCATCTTCCTTACTATTTTCCGATATAAAAGGTTTTTCCAGCACATTACCTTCGGTATCTTGCATCAGAATCGTGACCTTCTTTTCAGTTTCATCGAGCTTATTTGAGCAGAACTTGGAGAGCTTAACACCTTCTTCAAATTTCGTAATAGCCTTTTCAAGAGGCAGGTCTCCGGATTCAAGCTCCTGAACGATCTGTTCAAGTTTTTTCAGGGCTTTTTCAAACGTTTGTTTACTCATAATGTTATTTTCCCTTTACTCTGCAAAATAAAGAGCCCTTGGCAACCATTACTTCAAGATCTTGCCCAATGGCAACTGCATGCGGATCTCTGACAACAACTCCTTCCGGATGCGTGCTGGTAATGCTGTAGCCGCGGTCCAGAATAGCAGCAGGGCTCAAAGAGTGCAATCGTGCCGACAACTCTCGGAGTGAATATTGTTTTTTATCTAAATATATTTTGATATAAATTAATAAGTTAATGTTGATTTGTTCAAGTTTATCATAAGCTATTTTAGATTGCATTAACGGACTATTTTTGTACAAACTTTCAGTGCGCCACATCAAACGTTCACGTCTTTGTGCAAGGTTGTTTACACATATTCTTACAAGGCGGGATGTAAGATCGTCAATTCGAAGCCTTAAATCATCGATTTTCTTTTGAGGATCTATCAGTCTTTGCGACAGCCCCTTTATAACAGTTTGTAAATTATCAATATATCTGAAATATCTTACTGTCAAAAACCTTGTAAGTTCGCTGCATCGGTTTTTAAGTTCATGTTTTACAGGAACCGCCATTTCAGCTGCCGCAGAAGGGGTGGGGGCTCGCAGATCAGCAACAAAATCAGCTATGCTGAAATCGGTCTCGTGTCCCACGGCAGAAATTACCGGGATATTTGAAGCAAATATAGCCCTGGCAACATCTTCCGAATTAAACGCATGCATATCCTCCATTGAACCACCGCCTCTGGCCAGAATCACCACATCGGTGTCAAAACGATCATTCAGTAACTCAAGTGCCGATACAATTTCTTTTTCAGCACCGTCACCTTGAACTTTAGACGGTACGATTTCAATATTAAGATTTATAAAGCGTCTGTTTAGTATTTTTAAAATATCGTGGACCACCGCTCCGCTTGGAGAGGTGATGATGCTTATTTTTTTGGGCAGAAAGGGTAGGGGCTTTTTGTATTTTTCGTCAAAAAGTCCTTCATCTGCAAGTCGTAACTTGAGCTGTTCAAAAGCAACCTGGATGGCTCCGGCTCCGGCCGGTTCAAGATATTCCAATATTAATTGATAGTTACCTCGAGGTTCATATACACTTATCCTGCCCAGGCCCGTTACACTCGTTCCATCTTCAGGGTAAAATACTAATTTGCGATTCTGAGCACGGAACATAACCGCATTGATCTGGGCATTTTCATCTTTTAAGGTAAAATAGAAATGCCCAGAAAGTGGAACTCTGAAATTGGAAATTTCGCCGGTTATCCAGATAAATGGAAAGTTTTCCTCGAGCAGAGCTTTAATTTCAGCTGTAAGCTCGGAAACTATGTAGATGCGCCGTTGGGTGCTGGTGTCAATCATTTTTTATATTGTTTTACCGCTCGCTTCGCTAGAGCCGCAAAGGCCGCAGAGTTAAATATTATTTCTTTTGCCGTTGGCCCCGCTTATAGCGGAACAGGGGCGCCGGCAAAAGAAAATAGCTCAAGCTTTATAAAAGCAATATTATGTTAAAATATAAATAGTTATTTCTTTATCCCACAGGAAGCCATCTTTTGCTTTCCGCCCTTTTATCCCGCTCTAATTAGC
>JABMQM010000403.1 GCA_013203195.1 Desulfobacteraceae bacterium
ATTCACAACAACAATTGAACTACAGATATCATATTTTATTGGTGTCAGGTCAAGTAAACCCCCATTTTGACCATTGTCAAATCATCTTAGTCTACGACAGATGATCATATATTAAAGCGTGTGCCGTTTGAGTGTATTGTAGTTTTCTAATAGTGCTTAATCCTGCTGAAAGAACTCTACCCTTTTTTGAAACGCCGCTGCCTTTTCAAAATCGTTCAGGGCATGGTAACAGTTGGTGATCAAGCCCAGGGCTTGCTGTAAATGCTGGAATTTCAGTAAATACGAAAGCGCCTCTTGGTAAGCACCCATATTCATGAGGCTGACCGCCATACAAATGTTAAGCTGCTCATCATCCGGAAAGTATTCAAGTCCTTGAGACACAATGTCGATCGAGGTTTCGTAGGCCTGCTTCTTTTGATTAAAGATCCCCAAGCCCAGGTACGCTCGCGCATTAGGATGATATTGTAAAGCTTTTTGGTACAGTTTAGCTGCAATTTTATCTTTGTTTTTGATAGCGTCAATCCCGGAATAATCGCCATGATCAAAAGTCATCCCCAATCTTGAGTAAAAATCAGAATGCAGCGGATAAAATTCCTTTTTGTCGACAAGCTCAATGGTATCGACAATTTCCGGAAGCCGCCGGTAGTATTCCGCTCTCAATGTCTTTCCGAAAGAGAACACCAGTTCCCGCGACAGTTTTGGGTCTGTTTCAAAATGCTTGATATCCTCGATGCGATTCAGCCAGATATCATCCGTCAATTTCTTGTTCTGCTTTAATTTTGCATAAAGGACTGTGCCCGGAAATATGGAAAGGATGAAAAAATGGATGACCAACGGTTTGATTCTAAAAATCAAATCAACGGTCTTTTGGATGGTTGCCCGGCTTTCTCCGGGGCAGCCGTATATGAAATAGGCCCGGGGCAGGATCCCGTATTTCAAAGTGACGTCAAACGCCTTCTTAATTGCCGTAGTTTTTATCTTTTTGTTCAGGAGAGTTCGAACTTTTTCGGAACCGCTTTCCACGCCGTAACTGATTTGAATGCAGCCGGCTTTTCGCATCCAGGCAACGATCTCTGCACTCATATAATTGACCCGTGAAATAGCGACCCATGTGATCTTAAGATTTCTTTGAAGAATTTTCTTGCAGATTTCGATCACACGTTTTTTGTCGATACTGAAGGTATCATCTGAAAAGTAAAAAAAAGTGACCCCTTTATTGTAAAGACGCTGGAGTTCGTCAACAAAGTATGCGGTAGAGTGAGATCTGACCTTGGGGCCCCAAAATGCAGGAGAACCGCAAAAATTGCATTTTCCGGGACATCCGCGGGTTAAAGACAGGTGCCGGTATTCAAAGTATTTGGCAGGGACCGGCAGTTGATCGAGATCTTGGACGAAAGGTGCCGGTTCTGTGCGGACAACCTTGCCGTCTTTTCTGAAAGCAATCCCTTTGATATCGTCCAGACGATGCGTATCACCTTTTTCAATGCTCCTTACCAGGTTTAAAAAAGTGTATTCGCCCTCTCCGATAACGATAAAGTCGATTTCAGGGAAATGGGTTAGAAAATGCTCCCATAAAAAGGTGGCGCTGACGCCGCCAAAAACGATTTTGACCTTGGGGTCGATCTGCTTGGCAATGCGCGCAATTTCGATGCCGCCCCAACGGTTGGCCTGTAGAATAGAGAACCCGATGACATCGGGCTTCTTTTCAATAAAAGTCTTTTCAATTTCCTCCGGAGTCTCATTGATACTGTGCCAGTTCAATATCTCAACATCGTAATGGTTTTCTTTAAGAACGGCACCTACGTAATAAACGCCGATGGGCACAACAACCATATCTTCCGTGGTGGTCCGTTCTTCAAGCCAGTATGGATATATCAATAATATCTTCATTTGCAACTATTCAGGGTTCAGGGTTGGGCGCTTTGCGCTCTTCATATTTCCAAGATATAGGGTTGTATCAAATAGCAACATGTTTTACAAACTGGTAAAGCATCTTTTGTTTTGAATTTAGCATTTGGAACATTCGTATTTGTTTCGAATTTCGTACTTCGAGTTTCGCATTTTACAGCAATTTTTTTAATAAAATATAAATGCGATTCAAGGTGTTTATATCTTAAAATAACGCACACTGAATCCGCGGCGGTTGTTATTGACGTCTAAGATATGATTTTCTATAGTTTAAAAACTTGTGGCTCTTACTTGCCGGAGCATATTGAAAATGGCTGTCAATGATTTGGGAAAATATGATCTGTGTGTAATCGGATGCGGGCCGGGCGGCTTTGCAG
>JABMQM010000404.1 GCA_013203195.1 Desulfobacteraceae bacterium
GCCGGCACATTCCGCCACATTTCCACCCAATGTGGAGAATTCTGAACTTGAAGGATCAGGGGGATAAAAAAGACCTTCTTTTTCAACCGCTTTATGAAAACGACCGGTAACAACGCCGGGTTCCGCGTGCGCAATGAGATTGTCCTTATCAATCTTAATAATCCGGTTCATACGTGCCATTACAAGGACGACTCCCCCTTGTACGGCCAGAGATCCGCCGGTCATCCCGCTGCCGGCACCCCTTGGAATCACAAAAAAGCCGTCTTTGTTGGCAAGGTTTACTACAGCGGATATCTCTTGGGCGTTTTGGGGGAACAAAACCGCATCAGGCATGTAGGTGCGGGCGGTTGCATCATAGGCATAGCAGGCAAGATCCTCTCTGTTTCTGGTGCAGTTGGTCTTGCCCACTATATTTTGAAGTTTTGAGAAAGTAGAGTCAGACAGTCTCTTCAAGATTAAAATTTTCCGGATTCAAGTTTCAGGCGCAAAAACTCCACCTGTTTCTGCACGGGGCTGTTCTGCTTAACTGCCCGTTCAACGGTATTGATGGAATGAAGTGCTGTGGCATGATATCGGTTAAAGCTTTTTCCAATGGCCTGGAGGGGCGCATCCGTATACATGCGCGACAGGTAAATCGCTATCTGTCTGGGACGCACAATGAACTGTTTGCGGGAACTAGAAACAATTTGATCCGTGGAGATACTGTAGTATTTGCACACCAGTTTTTTGATGACATCTATGGTAATTTTTTTTCTTTGACGCACTATATTCTTAACAACACTCTCAGCAAGGGCAAGATCGATGGGTGTTCCCAAAAGAGACGATTTGGCAGTAACACCAATGAGTCCGCTTTCCAGCTGCCGAACATCTTCGGTAAGTTCGCCGGCCAAATATTGCATGACATCTTCGGGCATTTCATATCCATTATGCAAGGCTTTTTTCTGCAATATCCTGATTCTAGTTCTAAAGTCCGGAGGCTCAATATTTGAAATAAGACTGCTTGAGAGCCTTGACTGCAGTTTATCATTAAGTTTCGGAATGTCCACCGGCAGGTAACAGCTTGAAAAAATGATCTTCTTGCCACTCTCAAACAGTGTGTCCAAAGTTAACGCCAGTTCAATCTGAGTTCGTTCTTTGCCGCTCAAGTAATGCACATCTTCAAGCAGCAAAACGTCACACCCATTGCGGTATCTTGCCTTGAATTTATTTATGCTATCATGCCTAAAGGCTTGCACCATTTCATTGGAAAAATCTTCAGCCGTCATATAATAAACACGCTCTGAAGGGTGCTCGGACAAGATATAATGGCTAATGGCCTGGGAAAGATGGCTTTTCCCCATACCGGTCTTTGACAATAAAAACAAAGAATTTTGCTGGCTATTTCTGCGCGAGGCAAGTGAAAGTGAAGCGGAATAGGCGAAGTCATTGTTGCCGCCGACTACAAACTGATCGAATGTAAAATCCTTTTTGAGAAAACGTCCATTATGAGGACGCATATTTATATTGGGAAGCGGCAGCTGTAAATCTTGATCTTTTACTGATTTTGCAGAATTTTTTTGTTCGGCAACCTCAACAGTAAAACCACAGGGCTTGCCGGCTGCGCGTTGTATTTCAGACTCTATAAGTTTGGCATAATGGTCTAGAACTCTTTTTTTGGAGAAATCATTGGGACAAGCAAGTATTATAGCATCCTGCATGCCTTTTTTAAATTCCAGCGGTTCAATCCACATCCTGAAACTATGACCGGGGATAAGCAATCTGACAGCAGTTTTTACTTCTTTCCAAATAGATTCCATATATGCCCCAGGCTCTTATAAGTTGAAAAATAAATTTTTACTTGCTATTTCAGAGGGAAATATCTAAAAAGTAACGAATTCAAACGTTTTAGGGGTATTATTTAAGGTTATTCGAAATGTCATTGAATGATATTTGTCAAGTTAGGGGATCTTTTATATTGTGTCAATCCTGATAAATACGATTTTCTTTCCGGTTATAAACAAGTTATCAACAATCTATATCTTATTATTTTCATTGATTTAATCAAGTGCTAAAAAGACAACTCCTCATAAATACAATCTTTTTTGAACAAGGGTTTTTCTTGAAGCATTTTAGGCATATCCATTGATATAACCATAATTTCTACAATAATGTTTATTCCAAATATCTCCTTTTTGCTTCAATTATCTTTCATTTTTATAATAGCAAATTTATTTGAAAAAAAATTCAAGGCCCTGTAGTATAATAAAATTAGTTGCTAATTTTGATGAATTTGTAAAAAGTGCGTCGTGAAATTTAAAACGACTACATTTAGTACATAAGAGGCAATACTACACAACATATAAACTTTTGACGTTTAACTTTATACTTTTTACGAAACTATCAACCTTCAACTTCTATTTTAATGAGGCCTATGTCTGATTTGCGTCCGTTGATCGGAATTACGATGGGAGATCCCGTTGGTGTCGGCCCGGAGATTATTCTTTTAACTCTCAGCAACCCTTCAATTTACAATGTCTGCCGCCCTTTGGTATTCGGAGACATCCGCACTTTGAATACTGCCAAAGAATCTATTGGAAGCCGGCTTGATCTTAAAACGGTCAAGAAGCCTGCCGCCGGGCTTTATCGCTGTGGGTCGGTTGACGTTTTGAACCTTTCTGAACTTGACCCGCAAAAAATATCATGGGGCCGGCCTTCCATTGAGAGCGGCAGGGCCATGATGCATTATGTAACTACTGCAGTCGATATGGCCGTCGCAGAGCATATTGCTGCAATTGTCACATGCCCCATAAACAAAATTGCCATGCAAACCGCCGGCTTTCATTACAGTGGACATACCGAACTGCTGGCGGAACGCACAGGATCCAAGGTTTTTGTCATGATGCTTGCCGGCAGCCGGCTTCGTGTTGTTCTTGTGACCATACATATTCCTTTGAAAAATGTCCCTGCTGTGCTTTCAAAGGAACGAATCATTCAAACCATAA
>JABMQM010000405.1 GCA_013203195.1 Desulfobacteraceae bacterium
ACCTTAAATGAAATGTTTAAAAAAATCAATTGTAAATAATGGCGTAGGGCCTGTGGCGCTGGTGGAGGTGCGCCCCGTAAGTACCTGGGGCTGGAGGAGCGGCCCGGGAAAGCATTCGGGACTTGAGGAGCGGATCGAGGAGCCTTGACTCACCCGGTTAGCGCATCATCTAATTTTTATGATTACAGACAAACTCATCATAGAAACCGATCGTCTTGAGATATCCTGTAAAACCCCCAGAATATCAGATGAACAGAAAATCTATGATAAGTCTGACGTAGGTAGCCCCTATGTCTTCCGTTTTTGCCAGTCCTTGAATTCACCGAGGCGGAGTCGGTAACGGGCAAAGTTTCCCTCGTGCAATGCGGCTATTTCTTCTTTAGCGATCTTGAGAAAGTGTTCACGGTCATTCTCCGGCACCAGACCCTTGGCTAAGCGTGAGAGGACTTCTCTAGTATCAATAGCAATCCCCTGGCCAACCTGACGGATTGCCTCACCCACGCACTCTATCAAGGCTTTCCTGTGGCGCAGCCGGAATGTATCGGGCTCCCCCAAAGTATGCCGCATTACTTGATAACGATCACACGACCGTTCATAGGTCCATACAAATACGTCCCTCATAAGCTCAATGCGGTTCAGTTCGTAAACACCCAACAACCCATGAATATAAAGGTCTTCTGGTACATCCACGAAGGAGAGCGGGCACAGGTTGTGGTGAATGAGCGGAATGTTCGCCGCCAGACGCGATACCCTTTTATTGACATCCTCAAACGGTTGGAGGTAGGGCAGGTGTATTGTGACAAAAAATGCCTGTTCGAATGGATCGGATATGGCGGCGGCGGTATCTATGATTTGACGGAAGGTTTCATCGATTAGTTGCGGTACTGCCAGCGGTTCGTAGACAGACTTTCCGATACCGACAGGGATAGCACGCAGTCGTCCCGATGCTGACGGATCACCCAGCAGGTTATCCGAGAGCAGGGCATGAAGATTGAGAATGGTTCGCCGATCAAACCCGATTTCATCTACCGCATCTACGAGGAACTCGATAGCTGCTTTGTGATTGAGTATCATTTGGGTCTCGAAGGGTGTTTTTCCGGGTGCAGCTTCCCCAAATGCGATGAGCCTTTCAGTTTCAAGGAGCGAGTAGGTATTTCCTTCCAGACGGCTTGACGCCCAGGAAAGATCAATCAAAAGCCTGTCAAGGATTTGCCGAATATAAGTCCCTGCGGCATAGTCGATGCCGCCCCGCCGACCTTTATCCATCAAGTGATTACGTATTGCCGGCGGCAGGTACCCGGTTACATTCGGCTTATAACTGTCGATGAATTCCCGTTGATAACTTACCGGTCGTCGGGCAGATAAAGGCCGGGAAATCCGCTTTTGTACCTCTTTCGCATTAATGGAAAGGAAGATACCACCATCGGCTTCAGTCGATTTTTCGGCGGAGACAATGGGTAGATAACGGGTGGCCCGTCCCACACCGGAAATTAGGATCCTTCCTGCTTTTTCAAGCTGGGCCAACCGGCGCTGCAAAGTACGGCGATTGAAGGATAGTCCCTGACTCTCAAGGGCCTTCTCGATTTCCCCAATCCGCCATCCATCAGGTCGGTCGGCAAGCAGGGTTTCAATGGGGGATAGATCCTTTTCTGAGATGTATTTTGGCATTTTTTTGTCGCAAAACAAGTTTTATGCGACAAAATAGCCTTTTATTTGTCGCAAGTCAAGCTTTAATGACACATTAATTGTCACGATAATGTGGGCTTCGGGTTAAAACGACAAAAATGGAAGGAGTCAGGGTGAAGTAAGCGGCGTTTTCACCCTGATGATTTCTGAGATATCCTTTCACACCCTCAAGATATGGTCCATCTCAAAAACCTGCGATATGTCTGACATATGAAAACTCAGAAATGGGATTGCCGCTGTTAAACTTTGGCTGAAGGAAGAATTTTATCAAGCTCGTCAATCAAACCGGGAAGATCTTCAGTTACGGTTTTCCATAGAATTTCCAAATTGACGTCAAAATATGCGTGAATCAGGCGGTTCCTCATGCCGATAATATTGGGCCAAGGGATTTGGGAAAGATCTTCTTGGCATTCCTTTGTTATTTTGGTGGCTGCTTCTCCTATGATTTCTATCGATTTCATAAGCGCCAATACTAATTTCCGGTCTACGTCTAAGGAGGCCCTTTCTTCCTCCTGAATGAATGAAGCCGCTTCTTTAGCAGCATCGAGCATATGGCGAAGCCTTATATGTCAGATTTCTGCATACTGAACCTCCGCGGATTCAATGACTTCCTGCCTAAAATAACGACTTAAATCTTGAGGTGTTCGCAGGTCTACTTTACGGCCTACTATATTAGACAATTCAATTTCTATCCCAGCCAGCTTGATGAGGCCGGGTGTATAATCCGGGTGAAACTCAACAAGAATATCTATATCACTGTCAGATCTGAAATCTTGACGAAGAGCCGATCCAAAAACAGAAAATTTGCAGATGTGGTGCTTTTTGCAAAACGCTTCAATTCTTTCTCTGGGAATATCGATTGAATAATTTCTTTTCATCATGATCAAACTATTTCCTAAATCCTATCTTTGGAGAAAATTAGATTTCTGCTAAAAATTCTCATAAGATTCTGTGGTTAGATTAACACAGGGCGACATCAACTTCAATTAATATTATTAATGCCAAGGGGGTTATGCGGGTTAATCTTGGCGGGAAGTAGGCTGATCTTTAAAAATAAGATAACCACCAATCCTTTTATGGGCTGATAGACGTAGTTGATAAGATTGAATAACCAAATGCAGCGAATAAGAATAGAGACATTTCTATGAGATAGATTTTTCACCAGATCGCCTTGAGATAGCTTAGTAGACCCTCAGGCTATCAGCCAGCCAATAAAACCTATGATATGTCTGAAGCGGGCCTGCGGGTGTCCATCAACTGGAAGCCTTTAAACAGCAATCCTCCGCCAAGGGCGATAAAGCCGCTGATAAAAAATAACATGAAAGAACCCAGGCTTTCAAAAAAAAGGCCGCTGATAAAAAAACCGACCATCAAGCCCAGCCCGTAGGTTACGGCGTTATTGACAGCCTGCCCCAAAGTTTTGGCCTCAGCTGGTGTCAGCGAATCGATGTAAAGAATACTGGCTACATGAAACGTGCCGTAACTAAAGGCATGCAGCAACTGCAGTAGCAGGATTGCCGCCGGTGATTTTGCAAAAAAAAGTGCAAACCATCTGAGCGCCGCCACCATGAACGAAAAAACCAGAACATTTTCCATGGAAAAGCGCTTGAATATCCGGTCCGATTTGATCATAACCAGAATTTCGGAGATCGTCGCCAGAGCCCAGGCAATACCTATAAATGTTTTGCCGTAGCCCATATCTTCAAGATGGATAGAAAAGAAACCATAATAGGTTCCGTGGCTTGCAAGCATTAAAAAAGCACAGAACAGAAAAACGATAACGCGCCTTTTAACAAGTACCTTGGCTTTAATAGTAAATGATGCATAGTTTTTTATCCGTATGCCGGGAACTTTGATGGAAATAGCGGCTTGAATCAAAGACCCTAAAAAAATAAGGCCGATAATTATGTCTATGGAGTACAAGTCGATGACTCGGCCGAGCACAACGACCGTGATAACAAAGGCCAAAGAGCCCCACACCCGGAGCCGGCCGTAGCTTTTCTTCTCCTCGCCCAGCACATCCATTGTAAACGCTTCCAGAAAAGATATGATCGGCGCGTAAAAAAGAGCGTAAAAAACAGTAATGGCCAGCATGCTCCAAAAATCGGTGGAAAAAAAGAACAAAGCCCATATCGCTGTACTGACAAAACTACATAGAATATATAGCGGTTTCCGGATTTGAAAGCGGTCTGCCAGAACGCTCCAGATGAGAGCGAACACAATCATGACAACAGACCTTAAAGCCGAGAGACTGCCGATTTGAAAACCGCTGAAATCGAGATGGTAGCAGTATAGATTAAAATAGGGCAAAAAAATGCCCATAACCCCGAAGTATAAAAA
>JABMQM010000406.1 GCA_013203195.1 Desulfobacteraceae bacterium
CTTTCATTCTGCCGGCTGGGTACCATTGTTAGAGCCTGATATTTTTTAAGCATTTTTCTCGAACCCTCTTGGCACGACGTAGCTTCAGCGAAGGCGGCCAAGTACTTGCGGGACGCTCCTCCACCAGCGCCACAGGCGCTTTGCCCGTATCCAGTATCCCGTAACCAGCTTCCAACAACCCCGCAACCCCGCAACCCGCAACCCGCAACCCGCAAACCCGTAACTCACGGATGCCCCCAACAAACGCGAACCGGTTTTTAGGTTGCATTAAATTTAATATCCCATTATTATTAAGGATATCAAACTTTATAAGATGTCCCAACAAATTTTCCGGGGATAAAAGGGATTTTGGCATGAAAGAAAAAACCAAACAAAACGTTTATACTGCTTTTATCGGCGAGGCCAAGGCTTATTTCAGACTGCTGGCATACGCCCAAAAGGCGGAAGAGGAAGAGGTTCCGCAAATAGCCTTATTGTTCCGTGCCATTGCCGAGGCGGAGCGGGTGCATGCGACCCGTCATTTAAACCTGGTTAAAGATATACTGGTTAAAGATACGGACACCAATTTGGAAAACTCATTTCAACGCGAAAAATCCGTCAGTGAAACTGAATACCCCGAGTTTATCAAAGATGCTCAAATAGATGGCGAGAAAGCGGCCGAGCTTACCTTCAGTCAAGCCAGAGACGCTGAAAGCTTTCACTTAAAATTGTATGAGCGGGCCATTTATCATGTGATCAGGGACGAAGTCAAAGCCTATCATGTTTGTCAGGTCTGTGGCTATGTCACCGGCAAAAAAATACCGGCCAAATGCCCGGTTTGTGAGGCCCCAAAAGATAAATTTAAAACTATTAATGCCTTTGAACAATGACGAAGAAAAAAAAGCAAGAAAAGAGAGCCGAAACCAGAGAGCTGCTGGATCAATTTTATAGTGTCGAATTTTTAATAAAAGAGACCGGCGAAGTGTATCAGTTCAAATTAAGGGACATATCGGCTCAAGGCCTGGGCATTCTGGTGCGGGAAGATTCGCGGGTATTGCAGTACTTAAAGGTGGGCGATACGCTGGACGTACAATACAATCCTCCGCGAAGTTCAGATACGGCCACAATTCTTAAGACCCAGATCCGGCATATCGCCCAAAAGGAACAGGGAGCGCCCGGCGGGCATTTTGTGATCGGTCTGGAGGTCATCTCAAGCTAAACCGGCGAGAAAGAAACCGATTTATAATCCGCATTGGAATCTGGCATGGATGTTATCTTTTTAGGGACGAACGGCTGGTACGATTCGGCTACCGGCAACACGATCTGTATTCTGATCAAATCCCATGATTATTATATCATTTTAGATGCCGGCAACGGCATTCACAAATTGGATCAACACTATCAAAAGGCCAGGCCCGTCTTTATTTTACTGAGCCATTTTCACCTTGATCACATCGCCGGCCTGCATATTTTAGCGAAATTCGCCTTTACCGAAGGACTTGTCATTGCGGGCCCCAAAGGCACGCGGGAAATTCTAAACCATATCATAAACAAACCTTTTACAATGCCGCTGGATGATCTTCCTTACAAAGTAGAGGTGCTTGAACTATCCGAACAGAAAAACATTTTGCCGTTCGAAACAAGCGCCATGGAGCTTGTCCACACTTCCCTGACTCTGGGCTATCGGATCCATTTGGAGAATAAAACGATTGCCTACATCCCCGATACCGGCTATTGCCAAAATGCCCTGAGGCTGGCCCGCGATGTTGATCTTGTCATCACGGAATGCGCCTATTTGCCGGGTGAATATTCGGATCAATGGCCGCATTTAAATCCGCAGGAGGCCGCCAGAATAGCAAAGGAGGCCGGCGCCCAACAACTCGCTTTGGTACATTTTGACGCCGGGCGGTATACGACACTGGAGAACAGAAAAGATGCGGAGCTGCATGCCAGAGAAATATTTCCAAACACGATTGCCACCCGGGATGACATGCAGCTGCACCTGTAGCTTGAATGGCCCCGGCGTGCCCCGGTGAGTAGTATCCAAAGATCGGGGGCCAGGGATCAGGAATCAGTGAACAGTAAGCAGTGACCAATATCCAGGGATCGGGGGTCAGGGATCAGGGATCAGTGAACAGTAAGCAGTGATCAGTAACCAGACTTCGGCGAGCTCAGTCGAGTCGTATCCAGTAACTAAAGCCAGTCGTAGCGCAGCGAAGATCCCGTCTTTAGCGGGGATATTCAGAAATGCTCTAATAGTGAAGTCCAAAAACATCCAGACTTCGGCGAGCTCAGTCGAGTCGTATCCAGGAACCAGTATCCCTTGGCACGCCGTAGCTTTAGCGTAGGCGGCAGAATCAGCCACTACCGGCAATGGTTTTCGTTGTAACGGCATAGATCGAATACATAATTATATGCAACTATAGGGTAAATGTGTATTAGTTCAAGCATTTAAAGGGCATACTCATGATAATAAAAAAGTATTTAGGCCAAATTCTGGCTGATATGGGATTTATTACCACGCAGCAGCTCGATGAAGCACTACAAAGACAAAAACAAATAATGAAAGAAAAAGCATCGCCCGAGAGGTTGCAAAGGGACAAATTAGTCACGGAAGCGCGACTTGCTATAGACACAGATACGGCCCCATTGCTGGGGCATATATTGAATGATATGGGAGTTGTTACAAAGAGACAACTTGAGCAAGCTCTGCAAGAACAGGACAAAACGTTTCAAGCCTATATGTCATTGGAAAACGAGAAATTTGGAATCGCGGTTGAGATAGGCGCCCTTGTCAATTCCACTTTTAGTCTTGCTGAAGTTTTACATCTTATCATGACGCATGCAAACCGTGTAACTAACTCCGTTGCAAGCACACTGATGCTGGTTGATGAAACAACAGGAGAATTAGTGTTCAGTGTTCCCACAGGACCTAAAGAAGACAAATTGATTGATATTCGCATTCCATCTGGTGAAGGCATCGCAGGTTGGGTTGTGGAACATGAGAAGCCCGCCTTGGTCACTAATGTCAAAGAGGATGCAAGGTTTTATCCAAAAGTAGATGAAATAAGCGGGTTTGAAACAAAATCCATGCTTTGCGTCCCGCTGAAAGCAAAAACAAAATTGATAGGAGTCTTAGAGGTTATCAACAAAGTTGATGGGACATTTTTTACAAAGGAAGATGAACTGCTTTTGAGCATGTTTGGATATCAAGCCGCCGTGGCGATCGAAAATGCCAGACTCTATGGCGAATTAAAGGATCAACTTAAAGAAAGCAAGCGAGCTAAAGATGCGCTCAGGGAGAGCGAGGAAAAAACACGTGCCCTCTTGAACGCTATTAATGATATAGCTCTGCTTCTTGATACTGATGGAACAGTTCTCGACTCGAACGCCATAGCCCTGCAAAGACTCGGCAAGAGTGCTGATGAACTTGTTGGTAAGTGCATTTATGATTTCTTCCCGCCTCCACTGGCCGAGCCAACAAAAAATGCAGTCAGCGAGGTCACCAGAACTGGTAAACCTTTCCGCATGGAGTTTGAGCAAGAGAGTAGAATTTATGACAGCCATGTATATCCGATCTGCGATGCTCAGGGAAAAGTAATTCAAGTAGGTGTTATCTCGTCAGATATTACAGAAAGACGCAGTATGGAAGCACAGCTCCGCCAGACCCATAAAATGGAAGCCATAGGGACTTTAGCAGGTGGTATTGCTCATGATTTCAACAACATCCTTGGAATTATACTCGGTAATACAGAACTTGCAATGGATGACGTGCCGGAATGGAATCCGGCGCGTCTAAATTTAGAAGAAATAAGAATAGCCGGCATTAGGGCAAGAGATGTAGTACGGCAGCTTCTCA
>JABMQM010000407.1 GCA_013203195.1 Desulfobacteraceae bacterium
ACCCTGAACCTTTGAACCCGTGAACGGTTACCTTTTTTTATTAACGTGATGAATTCGATTTTTATGAATTCATCAATAGTATAATGCGAATTTGGTTATAACGTCTACAACCGGTGCCATCATCTCTCTTAAAAACGGTGTGCCTGAGAAACGGTCGATGAGCACCAGGCCCAGAATAATAAACGGGCCGAACTTTGAGAATATTCGCCAGACACGCTCACCGGGCAATACCAGGTAGATCAGTCTGCTTCCGAAGAGCGGGGGAATGGGTATGATATGATAGGCGGTCACGGCAACACTTACACTGATTAGAACCTCAACGACACGGTCGGTCCAGAAAAAATGCTTAATGTAAGCCGCACCCAGTGCAAGGGATAGGCTGGCATAAGGGGCGATGAGCGATAGGAGGAACCAGCCAAGCTTTTGCCTTTTGAACCTTATCTTTTGATCGTCCACCTGACGGCCCCAGCCGAAACCGCCCAGAATAAAGACGATGGTACCCAAAATGTCCAGGTTGGCTAAGGGGTTGAATTCGAAACCGGCCTTTTCCCCGTCAGGCTTTGTTTTTGAGAAGGCTGAGGCAAATAAACGGGTAAAACCGGAACCAAAAGTTACGATGATGAGCAAAGTTATAAAGTGATATAGAAGTTCTTCTGAATTGAAGCTCATTAAGGGCAAGGTGGGACCTCCGATTTTTAGTTTGCGCGAGTATAGAGAAAATAAGCCTTGGGTGTCAAATAAAAAAGGTTGTAAGAAAATGGATTTGACAAAAAACAGTGAAAAAATACAGGTGCCCGAACCGCCGTCCTTGCGCAAGGGGTTTACAGCCAGATTCCTGCTATGGCTTGCCGAACTTATTCAATCCCGCTTCGGCGCCTACGAGTTTCTGGGCTACCGTTATGAAAAGGTGGCCAGGTTGGGGATAGGGAGCTTTGGTGAGGTCTGGAAGGTTAAAGATGCGGTGAACGTTCCGCCTGCTATTTTTGTGGCCAAGATCCCGCTAAGTAAAAAATTAAACCTCAAGATTGAAAAGGAGGCCAGGATTTTAAGGATGCTGGCCGACCATGCCGGTGTGCCTGAAGTGCGTGAAGTAATAGAAGTACAGCAAAAAAGAGCTCTGATTCAGGAGTTTGTGGAAGGGAAAACCCTTTACGAGGTAATTCAGCGGGAGCTGGAGGAGAAGGAAGTGGAGTCGGTCATCATCCAGCTGATGGATATTGTCGCTTACGCCCACGATTTAGGGATTATCCACCGGGACATCAAGCCGGGAAATATAATGGTCAGGCCGGACGGCACCATAAAACTTTTGGACTTCGGCGCCGCTAAAGAACTCAAAGAAAAGGATATTTCCGATACGGTGACAGGCTCGCGACCCTACATGTCTCCGGAACAGATTATGGGTAAAAGCCAGCGCCGCTCGGATGTCTGGGCGCTGGGGGTTGTCATGTTCGTGCTCTACACCGGAATGTTTCCGTTTTATAACGAAGTGGAAAAGGTGCTGATGGACATGATTCTGGAACTGCCGCCACCGCCGCCCAGCAAATTAAGCGCGAGCATCAATCCCGAAATCGAGCGCATTATACTGCAATGTCTGGAAAAGAAACCGGAAAGCCGCCATCCTGATGCCGGAGCTCTCAAAAATGAGATTATTACCACTTTTCCGGGTTACGGAAAACGTATCTTACCGCTTTATTAAATCCTGCCGGCATATGCGGCCACATCCATCACCATGATTACTACATCCAGATCTTCGCCGTGGCGGCTTTTCATAAGCCCTTCTATCACCGCCCGGGGACTGAAACCGGCTTTTTTGAACATGACCAGGGCGCTGTGGGCTTTAAGGGGGAATTCCACCATCAGTTTCTCCAGCCCGAACTCATGGGCAAGGTCGACAAGCTCGTTGATCATCAGGGTTCCCAGACCTTTTTGGTGGAAATCCGGATCGACAACGATTCTAACGGTGGCCAGATGTTTCCGCCAGCCGTAGGCCACCCGGTGAAGGCTCGCATTGGCCACTATCTTGTTGTCTTTTAAAGCCAAAAGCGGAAAAACCTTGTTGTAGTCCAGTTGGGCGAACCATTTGTCAAGAACTTGCGGGTCGTTTACGTCGTTGCGCACATACTGGAGTACTGAAGGTGAAAGCCGGTTGAAAAAATCCCCTAACTGCCGGCGATCGGTTTTGTCCATGGGACGTAAAACAACTTCCGTGCCGTCTTTAAGCTTTCCGGTCTTGTTTAGTTCCTGTATGCTTGTCATTTTGCACCCCCAGATAGTTCCTTAATTGTAAATTCAGTTTAGGTCCCGTGTAAAAGCCTGTTTGCGAAGAGCTCAGGGAGGCCGGCAGCAATAATTTTTTTCATAGTTGCGGCCCTGTCATAGTCCACCAGCCTGAAGCTCGCCGTATGTTTGACGGTATCAAAAATTAAATATGAGGATCTGGGATCACCATCTCGGGGTTGGCCAACGCTTCCGGGGTTCAGGAGATAAAACTCCTCTCGGCTGAGACTGATGACGCCGTCTGTGGGAATGTCAACAGGCGCTACCTTTCCCCGAACGTCCATGCGCCAAATCTTGTATTTGTGAGTGTGGCCGAAAAGGCATACATTGGTTTCACCCCAAAACCCTTTTTTCATCTTTTTTAAAATATCCCTGGCCTGGAAATGGAGTTCAATATAATGGAGTATACCCTCAGGGCTCCCATGGCAGGCTAGACCGCAGCTTGTCATTAAACTCTCTGCCAGACTGCACAAAAATCGTGTGTTTTCTTCTGAAAGAGTCTTTTTTGTCCACAGTATAGCTTTGCGGGCATAGATGTTGAACTTCTCGGCAAGCTTAGGGTTGCAAATGGCCAGGTCATGGTTGCCTTGAATGGAATGCATCTCAGTTTTTCTGGCCAGCTCCACGCATTCGTTGGGGCTGGCGTTATAGCCGACGAGGTCACCCAGATTCAGGACCTGATCTGCGCGATGTTCAAGGTCACATAGCACCGCCTGAAAAGCCTCGATGTTGGCATGGATGTCCGATATTACCGCCACTCGCACGATTA
>JABMQM010000038.1 GCA_013203195.1 Desulfobacteraceae bacterium
ATGAAACAAAAACATCGATGCAAAAGGACGCTGAGGACGGGAAAAAAACAGAAATCGATACATTTACCGGATACATCGTCAAAGCGGCCAGGAAGCAAGGCGTATCGGTTCCTCATCACGAAAGGGTTTATAAAGCCCTGAAAGGGCGGTTGCAGGCATAGAGCATGAATTCAGATTTCTTCAGGTGGTAAAGGAAGGTGCTGTAGCAATAAAGGAAGACAAAGCTGCACCGGCATTCACGCTGCAGGATGCGAATGGAAACAAAGTTGCATTGAAGGATTTCAGGGGGGACATGTGATCCTCTATTTTTAACCCAAGGCCAACTTTCAGAATTTCGCTTGATATGATAAAGAAACAACACCTATAATTGTTTAAAAGTTTAATTGTTTAAAGGAGGTCCTTATGCCTGGAGTAATGAAAATCAGCCCACAGGGACAGATACGTATACCGATAAAAATCATGAACGCCTCGGTATTACAGAAGGCGACTATGTTGAGGTGGATGTGAAAGACAGTGACATCATCTTAAAACCCAGAAAGCTTATTGATCCTTCTCAGGGATGGTATTGGACAAAAGAATGGCAAAAAATGGAGGTTGATGTTGATGAGGAAATCGAAAAAGATCAGCTTTCCGCCAAATTCGAGTCTGCCGAGGAAGGGTTAAAATGGCTAAAAAAGTAACAACCTACCAGTTCAGCAAGCGATTCAAAAAAGAATATAATAAACTACCCAAAGAAATTCAAAAAACCTTTGATCAAAAGCTGCAATTTATTCTGCAAGATATGTTCCATCCTTCCCTTCGGGTGAAGCGAATCCAGGGAACAAAGACCCGGTGGGAGGGATCTGTTACCATGAAATATCGGTTCACTTTTGAATTTCTTGAAAACGGATTGATTTTTCGGGCAATCGGAACTCACGATATTCTTAACAGGGAATCTCAATAAGGCACACCGCCTCATATGAGGACTATCGTTTGTATTACCCACCGATTTTGTAATATGTATTCAGATCTCTATCTTCGATTTTTGATGACCTCCTAAAGTGAAGGTTTCTACTATCTTGATCTTGGCGATCGCCCCCAGCAGAGAAAGATAGTGCGGTTTATTTCATAAGAACTGCATCCTCTACAATTACATCATACCTGTAGCCGGAGCCAAAATCTTTGTCAGCGGCCAGAATTCCTTCAAGGGAGATAATGGCGCCTTTTTCCGCGATATCGGCTGATGTAACCACCAGGTCATGCGTGTTTTTCGCAAGATCTCCGGTGCCGTCCTGAATATGGAGCCAGTTCCTTCCCATAATATCAGGGTTTACCTTCACAACCTGCCCCTTTACGGTTACTTTCTGTTTGTTCAGGGAGGCTCCTTTCGCGAAAAGTTCACCAACCGTGTAACCGTTCTGAGCGGTTGACTTTTCGACTTTCAACTTGGTGAAAGACTCTGTCGTGTGGCTGCTGCTGCCGCGGGTTTGTGGGGTTAGGCCGTGAGCGGCGATTCCGGACCGGGTGACATCGGAGCCGGCCATGGTTGCCGCCTGCGTCTGAGCGTTCTTATCTCCGGCGGCTCTGATAACGCCGGTCGCAAAGATGATGGAATCAAATGTCCGGTTCAGGGTTTTACTGTTAAAATTACGCATAACAGTGCCGCCCTTCAGCGCAATTTGTTCCCCGATCTCCAGTTGAGTTTTGGGAACGGCGGCCCAGGTTTCATTGCCGGCCCCATCATCCAAGCGGATATAGGTGTAGCTGCTGGCGTCCAGCTTTTGCACCACTTTCCCGCTGCCCGCTGCAAGTTGCGGCGCAGCGGGGGCTTGGGACGATGTCCGGCCAAGTTTATCGGTCGGGGTCGCCGGTTCGGTTTCGGATGTAACATTACCGCACGCGATCAACCCTGAAATTATAGCCAGGCCGGTGAAACAAACGCATATTTTCTTTAGGTTCATAATATTGGATCTCCTGTTCTTTAAATGATTGATCTCCCTGCAACGGGAGAAAAACTCATATAGCATCTTATTTTATATATTTCACGGCTTTTTTGAAAACAAATCGGGGATAATCCGACCGGACAGGAAAGGAATGGGGGATGTTGGTGCAGAGAGTTCTTGGCAATCGAATTCAGAGCATGGAGCTGTTAAGCGTTATCTGGGCTCACGTTGTGATTCTGTCAAGCAATTATTGCTGAAGATAGCCACGCCTTTCTGTTTTCGATTTTTGGGCCAGGTCCTGACATTGGCTGTAGAATAGCTGGAGGTCATTGCCGCAGGTTTGCAGAAGTTTTAAAAATACCGGTACCAGATCATAATAAACGGATACGGTTATCAACTGAGCATTGTTTAATTTATGATCAAACCATGAATCATAGGCTGAATATCCGCCCCACTGCGTTTTAAGCAGCTCGTATTCATCTTTTAACTTTTCGAATATTAGTGTTTTGCTATCTCTTTTTTGCAGCACTGGCAAATCTTGGGAGTACAGTGTTTCAAGCCGGCGGCGGCATTGCATAATAAGCTGGATAAACTGCCGGCTGCGCTGGTAGTTTGCCTTGTAATCGTTATAGGCCGCCGGATTTTCCTCGGCGGCCAGCCAGCGACGCAAACCCTCCTGTTCAACTGCTGTAGCAAAACTTTCATTAAAGGTGGAGTCGTCTTTAACATATACTACCTGGTGCGCCAGTTCGTGGAAAATGAGCGCTGCCAGCCTGGCGTCGGACTGATAAATAAACGTACTGTAAACCGGATCGTTGAACCAGCCCAGAGTGGAATAGGCCGCAACACCACCCACATAAACATCCAAACCCTCTTGTTGCAATTTGCCTGAATAAAGACGCGCATTCTTTTCTGAAAAATAACCACGGTATGCTGTACAGCCTGCAATCGGGTAGCACCAGGTTTTAGGCTCAAAAGAGAATTCCGGTGCAGCATAAACGTTCCAGAGAACATAGGGCTGCTCAAGCTCAACAAAACTGAGATAATGGTCGTCTGCCGGCAGGTGGAGCTTGCTTTTGGCAAATTCCCGCAGCTCTAAAATCAAGCTGAGTTTCTGTTTTAGTTTTGGGGGTGTCTGCGGGTCGTCCAGATAGCTGTTGATGGGCCTGCGTTTGTTTAAAATGCCGACCTGGCCGGATATTGCCTGGGCATAATGCCGCAGCGACTCGCAGCCTGTTAGGGCCGCCAGCAATATTATGCATAAAACAGTTTGAATTTTATTAGACTTTAGCAACATAAAATATTCAACAAAAAACAATCACGAAAACACGAAATTTTGAAAGCACGAAATATTATTACTTATTTCTTTCTCGTGTTTTCGTACTTTCGTGCTTTCGTGATAAATGAAATCTAGTTGGTCCTGAATTTTTCAAGTTAGGGTAATAGATG
>JABMQM010000039.1 GCA_013203195.1 Desulfobacteraceae bacterium
CAGCACTAACACGCAAGCGCATCCGAGAGGATGTAACTTTACAGAAGAAAGCTCAACAATTAAGTGGGTTAATCAAGGTTTGACCCCATTTCCCACACATATGAACGATAATAAATTCAGATGCGCCTGGCCGGGTAGTGACGAAATAATGATTCGATACCACGATGAAGAATGGGGCGTTCCCGTACATGATGATTTAATATGGTTTGAATTCATAGTTCTCGATGCCTTTCAGGCAGGACTTTCATGGAAAACCGTGCTCCACAAACGAGAGGCGTTTAGACAAGTGTTTTATGGTTTTGATCCCGTGAAGGTTGCTATAATGTCAGATAAAGAAAGAGAAAATGCCCGCCAAAATCCGGCCATCATCCGGAATCGTTTGAAGATCAGAGCTACTGTTAAAAATGCTATGGCTTTTCTCAAGGTCCAGGAAAAATGGGGATCTTTCGATTCCTTTATTTGGTCGTTCACCAATGGGGAGATAATTCATAATTCTTGGAGAGATTTGAAAGAAATACCTGCTTCCACCCCACTTTCTGACAAGGTAAGCAATGCCTTAAAAAAAGAAGGTTTTTCATTTGTAGGAAGCACAATTTGCTATGCGCTTCTCCAGGCATCGGGTGTGGTCAACGATCACTTGATACATTGTTTCAGGTATAAAGAATTGATTTAGGAGAGCTTCCGGGACGGTCATACAATTTAACTTTTTGAAAAACAAGGGGGTCAGAGGACTTGCGGGACGCCCTTTCAGTGAACGGGGTCAAAGCTTGAAAGTGAATAGAGGCGCCTTACAAGGACTTTCGGTACATCCATAAATAAGCAAATAACTCTCTGAAACCTCTTTTGCATTGCTGTTGAAAGACTGAAAACGATATGAAAAAAGGAAATAAATGCATTCATTGCGGTGCGGACCACGAGAGCCTGAGTCTCTTAAATCCTGAAGGAGAGGTCAAGGGCGAGGTCGTTAGTTTTTATTTTCGATGCAAAGCATGTCAAAAATACTTTAAAGAATTTTGGGTCAACGAGGAATATAAAACCGTGTTGGCCACTTGAAGCGGCCCACAATCCGGTTCAGTTGAGCCTGAAGAAAAAAAAGGGGGTTGCAAGCGTTGAACTTCCGGGGATCTTGGGGACGTCTATTCGATTATAACTTTACCCCTTTTAATAGAACTGCGGGACAACGGTGAAATATTAACATTTGAAAACTTTATATGCGTAAAATCTTAATAAAACCAGGATGATTAAGGACTTTCATTATGACAGGCCCCATACTTTCATATCACCAAAAAGATCCGGTTAGACTCCTGTGCGAAATTGACCCCGAAATACGCTGTTGAAGTTCAACAGCCCGAAAATCTTCCCTCTTGCAAACCTGCCAGGCTGATCTTATTTTATGATCGAAGCTAAATTTTGAAGGGAGGAAAAACCTATGCCAATTTACGAATTTAATTGTAAGCATTGCAACTATACGTTTGATAAGCTCGTGACACGTCGCGATACCCAAGAGAAATGTCCGCTTTGCCATGGAAAGGTTACAAAGCTCATGTCAACATTTTCCGTGGGCGCTTCTACAGATTATGCCGGCAATTTGCCGCCGAGTACAGGCCCTAAGATGTGCACAACTTGTTAACGAACGCCATCAATCCGATTGTATGTCTGTGAATACGATCGACGGCCATTAAATTTTAGGTTTCGAAAAGGTGAGAGCAAAATGCACACGACACTCAAGTTAAATTAATCCCTTTCGGGAAACATCATAGAACAGGATCACATCCTGACTGGTGATCAATAAATTAAACATATTTTCATTCAACAGGTTATATCGTTAGCGAAATCCTATTATGCCGACACTAATCGCAAATCGATGTGTGCCCCCAATCCTTAATTTATCGGACAAGGGGAAAAAAGCTATGACCACCGTTGGCAGTAATAAAAAAAAGCCGGCGAATAATTCCGCCGGAAAAACGGCGGACAAGCTTCAGGAGCGGCGGCACAAACTGCTGGCCCTGGTACATATTGCAAAGAAAGAGATTCCCTTAAGAGATGACGAATATCGGGACGTAATTGCATATTGGGGGGTCAGGTCTTCGGCGGACATGTCCATCCCGGAGCTCGAGGAACTGGTGGAATATTTCGAGTCTTTGGGATTTAAAAAGAAAGTGAAAGATCCCAGGGACCCGGGACCCGGGGCCGGCCAGATAAAAGCCCTCCAGGAGCGAATCCGGGTGGAAGCAAAAAAACTGAACAACGGTGAAGAACGACTCAAGGGGCTCGTGAGAAAAATCGCGAAGGAAAACGACCTGAGGTTTTGTCGAAACGTGAAGAAGCTGAAGCAGGTTCTCAAAGTGGTTCGATTGTTACAAGATAGGGAAACAAGGGGGGCAGGTCTTCATTCTTGACAAAATGCGCGAAGTTGCGGGACATCCATAAATAAGCAAATAGATTTCTGTGATTTGCGGATTAGGGTCTGACCACGGTAACCACATAGAATGATAGACAAAGAGATTAAAAAACAGGCTTGGAACGCGCTTAAACCCGCTTTTGGGGGGTCAAAAACAGCTGTTTAATAAATAGCGGGACTCTGGGGGACGGTCATACAATTTAACTTTTTGACACCATTTGCTCACGAAGCCATAACCTCTTTTTTGACTCGAAAATTAAGGATATAAGGTAAGTATATGGCCCTGATTACGATGCACGATGTGTGCTGGGGGTTTGGTGATCCACCGCTTTTGGAGAACATCAATTTCACCCTTGAGAAGGGTGAGCGGGTCTGTCTGCTGGGACGCAACGGGGTTGGGAAGTCCACCCTGCTCAAGCTTGTCTCCGGCCGTATGGTCCCGGACAGCGGTGATATCTGGTGTTCACAGGGAGTAACCATATCCTGGTTGACCCAGGGTGTTCCGGAAGACGCCGACGGCACCATATTTGAGATCGTAGCCGAGGGATTTGGTGAAACCGGGCGGGCACTGGTTGAATACCATCGCCTGTGCCGTGATACGGATACCCCCGACCAGAGAGAGCAACAAAAAAGGGGCGAGCTGCAACATCTATTGGATGTTAAGGAGGGGTGGACCATATTCCAGTCGGTGGAGACTGTGCTGTCCCGCACAGGGCTTGATCCGACCGTGCTGTTTGGCGGTTTATCGGCCGGGATGAAACGCCGGACCCTTTTTGCCCGTGCCCTGGCCCAATCACCGGATATTCTGTTATTGGATGAACCCACCAACCATCTGGATATCGATACCATCCTCTGGATGCAGGATTATATTCAGCGGCATGTAAAAACCCTGCTGTTCGTCACCCATGATCGCAGCTTCGTATCCAAAATCGCCAATCGAATCATGGAATTGGATCGCGGGCGGCTGTTTTCCTACCCCGGGAATTACGACACCTATCTAAAACGCAGGGAAGCCGATCTTTTGTCCGAAGAAAAACAGAATACCCTTTTCGATAAAAAGCTTTCTCAGGAAGAAAGGTGGATTCGGCAGGGCATCAAGGCCCGACGGACACGAAACGAGGGCCGCGTGAGGGCGCTGGTTAAAATACGCGAGGCCTATAAATCCAGGCGAAAAAAAACCGGCAATGTTCGACTGCAATTGCAGGAGGCGGAGCGATCCGGAAAGCTCGTCATTCGCGCCAAGGGTGTCGGTTTTTCGTACAACAGTGAACCTCTCGTCGATGATTTTTCCTTTATTCTCATGCGCGGTGACAAAGTGGGCATTATCGGCCCCAACGGCGCGGGGAAGACCACACTGTTGAACATCCTGCTTAAAAATATATCACCGGATACCGGTGAAGTCCGCCACGGCACCCATATTGAAGTCGCGTATTTCGATCAGCTCAGGGCTCAACTCGATGAGAATAAGACCCTGGTTGAAAATATATCCGAGGATAATGATTATATTGTGTTCAACGGCAGAAAACGTCATGTAATCAGTCACCTCAAGGATTTTTTATTCACCCCGGAAAGATGCCGCACCCCGGTTTACGTGCTGTCCGGCGGCGAGAAAAACCGTCTGCTACTGGCCAAGCTGGTGACGCAACCGGCCAATGTGCTGGTCCTGGACGAACCCACCAATGACCTGGATATTGAAACCCTGGAGCTGTTGGAAGAGTTGTTCCTGGAATACCAGGGGACGGTATTGCTGGTTAGCCATGACCGGAGTTTTCTGAACAATGTGGTGACCAGTTCACTGGTATTTGAAGGAAAAGGGAGGGTCATAGAGTATGCCGGCGGTTACGATGACTGGATCGCCCAGCGGCCCAAACCGGAGGAGAGGAAAAATGCGACCGGAAAGAACATCACCACGCCTAAACGCAAAGGGGGATCGGACAAACCGAAGAAACTCGGTTACAATGAGCAACGTGAGCTTGAGACGCTTCCCAAGCGTATTGAATCCTTAGAAGACGAGCACCGAAAATTGTCCGACACCATGTCTGACCCCTTGTTTTACAAAAAAGATAAACTGGAGCTTACCAGGGTAAAGGACAGGTTTAATGAATTAACCGTAGAAATAGACGGTGCCTACAAACGATGGGAGGAACTGGAAGAACGTTTTCAATAATTGATCCACAATCTATGAACTTTGGGGACGCAATGGTGTCAAAATCTATGCCAAAACAGATAACAAGTTGTTTTCATGGAAGAAAATACTTCATGATAATGACAAGCCCTCTCTGAGTAACATCGATTTGAACATATTTTTATGCACCGTGCACAGGTTTATGTGCATCTCATATTCCTTTGACCTCCCGTTACATATCTACTATATTACCAGCATTATAAATCCTTACCTTACCGAGGAATGATAACCAAATCAAAGGCTTCATAATGAACCAGTATAAAATCGGAGTAGATCTCGGAGGAACAAAGACAGAGGTAATCATTCTTGATCAGGATGATAACGAATTTTATCGAAAAAGAATCCCAACTGAAGGTAAAGATGATTATCAAAACATTCTCATATTTGTACATAACCTTATCCTTGAGACAATCGATAAAATCCCCCAAGGAGCTAACTGTACTATCGGCGTCGGTATACCGGGTTCAATAAATACTGAAACACAACTCGTCCAGAATGCAAATACGACGTGCTTGATTGGAAATCCTTTTCAGAAGGATCTTGAAAAACTTCTGGCCCTGAAAATCGGTATGGAAAACGACGCAAACTGTTTTACCCTGGCGGAAAGCCGCTCTGGAGCAGCAAGAGGATATAACTTTGTGTTTGGTATAATCATGGGGACAGGATGTGGAGGCGGAATCTATGGCGACGGTAAGATAGTCAAAGGAGTCCATGGAATTGCAGGAGAATGGGGACATTTTTCTGTCGATCCAATCGGGGATAAATGCTACTGCGGAAACTTGGGGTGTATTGAAACCAAGATCAGCGGCTCCGGTGTAGAAAACGCATTTTACAAAAAGTATAATATCCGTATGAAGATGCATGAAATTGTTCAGGGGGCAAGAACTAATGACACTAAATGTACAGAAGCATTTAATCAGTTTTTAGATGATTTTGGGCGCTGTGTCGGGGGGCTCATATCAATACTTGACCCAGATGCGATTGTCATTGGCGGAGGCCTTTCAAACATTGATGAGTTGTACAAAAAAGGAATAGAACATGTTCGGAATTATGCATTTCATCGAAAAATTCAAACACCGATACTTAAAAACAAACTGGGTGATTCCGCAGGTGTATTTGGTGCTGCTTGGATTGGAAAATGATGTTTAAAAAATGATATCCGATTGGTAATCTAAATTTTTTTATATCTGTCTGCATTTTGTTTACGCTCAATTGAGGTATCAGCAAACTATATTGTAAGGTATCCAATGGCAGAACCGGATTATTTAAATGCTTTTAAAGAATGTGAGCTTTGCGAGCATCGCTGCCAGGTCGACCGGCTGGCAGGTGAAACCGGAGTATGCAAAGTGACTCTGCCGACGGTTGCATCGGCTGCTTTGCATCCCGCGCCGCCGGAAAGCTACACGGTGTTCATGGCGGGTTGTAATTATAAATGCCTGCATTGCCAGAACTGGTCAATTTCCCAATACCCGGATAACAGGATTAGACAGAGAGGATTCGAAGACCCGCAAAAACTGGCAACCGAATGTGTTGAGCATCTCGATTCTCTTGCTGGCCGGCGCATGGGTGCCGACAGAATATTTTTTTCCGGTGGTGAGCCCACCGTGCATTTGCCTTATATTGAAAAAGTCGTTGCCGAGGCCCGAAAGCTAAGACTCCAAACCAAAGTCAATTTCGACACCAACGGATATATGACCAGAGAAAGCTTAAAAACGGTTTTGGGTTTCACCACTTCGATTACCTATGATCTCAAGGCTTATCATGATGAGATTCACCAGGTTTTGACCGGGGCGTCCTCGGTGCCGGTTTTGAGAAATGCCGAATATATCGGCAGGCACGCCAAAGACAAACTCTGGGAATACCGGATTGTCGTAATTCCAGAAATTAACTCAGAGGAGATCAAGCCGCTTGCGGATTTTATTGCAGATATCGATGTTTCACTGCCGGTTTGTTTTTTGGCTTTCAGGCCCAACTTTGTGCTGGAAAGGCACATGGGTGCCACCCGAAGTCTGATGAACAATTGCGTGCAAATTGCCAGGGATGCCGGCCTGCAAAACGCCTACTGGTCCGGGTTTGTCGATATTCCCGGAACGATCATGGACGTTGATGAACAAATCAAAGCAAGTTATTCAGCGGATAATGCCAGGCTTGCGGGCTCATATGCACGCCTGGCCGGCTGCCAGACCCATCCCAGAAGTTGCCTGGCCTGTGACTGGCATCAGGACTGCCAAATCAAAAGCTATTTGCCGACTATAGCAACTTAACTTAAACAACAATCAATAAAAATGTTTATGGAAAACTTGAGCAATGCCAAAAGGAACATTCCGCTTTTATGAAGAATTAAATGACTTTCTGCCAAAACATAGAAGAAAAACTGATTTTGAAGCAGGGTTTAAAGGGGAAAAATCAATAAAAGATATGATAGAAGCGCTCGGAGTCCCTCATACAGAAATCGACCTTGTTCTTGTGAATGGAAAATCAGTAGATTTTAATTACATTCTTCAAGATGGAGACCGAGTAAGTGTATACCCTGTTTTTGAATCCCTCAATATTACAGATGTTACCCTGCTTAGAAAAATCCCTCTTCGCAGGAACAAATTTATAGCTGATATAGACTTGGGAGATATAGTTAAATATATGAGAGCTCTGGGATTTGATTTGTATTACGATCCCTTACTCGCCACTCGTGAAATAATTGAAATATCTAAAAGAGAACACAGAATAATACTAACCAAGAGCAGAAAGCTTCTTAAATTCAAAGATGTAACCCATGGAATTTTTATACGCCCTGGTACAACTACAGAACAGATTAAACACATTCTAGATTACCTGGATATCAATGACAGTTAAATTCCTAATCCATTATTTTTCTTGACCATAGAAAATGGGATCGGGCCACGCTAACTACC
>JABMQM010000408.1 GCA_013203195.1 Desulfobacteraceae bacterium
AATTACTTCTGTGAATCATTAGACGGAAAAGCGTCATATCTTAAAAACTTTCCAAAATTGGAATACGCCAATGATATTTGAGTCTTTCGGGACGTCAAGGAGGCCGAGGCCATGACGGTTGCAGCATCCGGAAATAACCGGCGTTCCTTCTTGGTCGGCCTGGGCGCATCGGCAGTTTCAGGTGTGCTCATAACTGCCTCCATGCCCAATTTTGATGTGAGTTTTTTGGGTTGGATTGCCCTGATACCCCTGCTTCTTGCTATTGAGGCACTGCCAAAAGCGTCTCCGACATTCATGGCAATGCCCTTTGGCCTAATTTGGTCAATCGCCGTCCACAACTGGTACCCAAACATGTTTGGACCGGTTCTCGGCTGCTTTCTGATTTTTGCCGTAGGCAGTTGGTATGCCATGTTAATCGGATTGGGAATCCGACTTCAAAGGCGTATGTCAGGTGCTTTCAGGTTGCTTGCGTTACCTGTTCTTTGGGCGGCATTCGAGTTTGTTAAATACATTGCACCGGGAGTTGAGAATTGGTGGTTTGTGTTGCTGGCCAAAAGTCAGTGGCGTTTCCCACCGGCGTTACAAGTTCTGAGTGTGACCGGCTTCCCCGGCCTTACCTTCTTAGTGATGCTCGGCAATGTTGCTCTGGCGTTTTTACTGTTGAAAGCGTGGCGAGACCACAAGCTGGACCGGCTGAGTGCAGCGGCATTGATGATTGTCATCTCTGTTGTTGTGTGGGGTGCTGTGACAATTCCCAACCCACCGCAAGAGACCTTCAGCATAGCCGCGACGGTGGACCTGGCAAATCAGGATCCTGAGATCCAGAAGCTAAGCCATTTACCTGCCGGAAAGGAAGGCTATTATACGGACACGCCGGAAATGTCGCAGGCGATCTTTGATGTAAATGCCGAACTGACACGCAAGGTTGTTGATACGAAAGGGGCGTTTGTTGTTTGGCCGGAAAACGAGTTTGCCGACGCTGATGACCCACGCTTCATTGGCCAACTCGGCACGCTGGCCAAGGAATTAGGCGCTTATATTGTGGCAGATGTTGTATGGCGGGCGCCTACCGGTATGCATGATACGGCACTGATGGTCGGTCCGGAGGGGAAGGAGATGGGACGTCGGGCAAAGATCAATACGACCGATGGTGAGGAAAGCAATGGTTTTGTCCCTGGGCCGAGGGATTTTCCAGTATTTGACACACCCCATGGCAAAGTCGGCATCGGTGTATGCTGGGATCGACACCGTTTGTGGATTACCCGTGAACTGGCACGCGCCGGCGCACAAATTGTGCTGATGCCGGTGGATGACGATTTCAATCATAGCCGCTGGTTCCCGGCTTTCCATGCTTCGGATAGC
This sequence comes from Desulfobacteraceae bacterium, assembly GCA_013203195.1. Taxonomy (GTDB): domain Bacteria; phylum Desulfobacterota; class Desulfobacteria; order Desulfobacterales; family UBA11574; genus Desulfatibia_A. Next base: position 1,363 of record JABMQM010000408.1, read on the forward strand.
GTCTTTCGGGCGGTTGAGAATCGGGTGGCCTTTGGGCTGGGGTCAACCAGCGGCATTTCATTGGTCGTCGATCCTTATGGACGCGTCATGGCTGAGAGCGGCATAAACGAACGTGAAGCCATCATCGGCAAAACTTTCACCGTATCAGGGACAACGCTTTACACGCGTTTTGGAGACTGGTTCGGCTGGCTGATGGTGGTCGGAGTAGTGACAATGGCTGGAACTATACTGTTTGGCAGGCTAGAGATAATAATTAATCCCTTTCGGATTCTAAAAATGGCATTCTTTAACCTTGACACCCATTTGGCGATTCGATATATATTGATTGACCGGCCAGTTAATGCAATGGAGGTACTCTATGACTGCTCAACGACGCAATGATCCTGAGTCCACCCGAAACGCCATTATTAAAGCCGCAGAACAGATTTTTGTTGAACGGGGCTTTGCGGCCACGCCAATGAGTGCGATCGCCAAGAGTGCCGGTGTCACCAAAAGCCTGATCCATCACCACTTTGGGTCAAAAAAGGACCTCTGGGATGAAATCAAGCAGAGACTGTTTTCCGAATATGTGGCGCTTCAAAACAAAGTTCTTGAAACCTCCCACATGGATGTCGATCTGCTCCGGGAATCGATTATCCATTACTTTAAGTTCCTCCAGAGAAATCCGCAGTACTCTCGATTCTTGACATGGATGAAGATCGATGAGGATGATGCATGCTGCGATATTGGCGATGAAATGACGAACCTGGGCTTGGAACGGCTTAAAGAGGCTCAGGATAATGGCGTATTGCGCAACGATGTGAACCCCATGTTTATTTTGATGACTTTCCTGGGGCTGGCTGAGCTATGGTTTGAAAAAAAACCCCAGTTCATGCGAATAGAGGGCGAAATCGAGTCAAATTCCGATGGTTCCGATGAGGCGTATTTAGACGCCATGTTGGAAATATTTTTCAGGGGAGTGCTTCCGCACTAAGATATTCCTTTTTTTTCTCTTGACATTGACTGGACGGCCAGTTTATTGTAACCACAGATTGATCGGTCGGCCAGTTTAAGATATGAGTTGCAAACGGGATTTATGAGATTTTACCATGGTCTTAATCGGCGGCCAATCCAAACCAAATCGAGGGCAAACGGTCGGATAAACATCAAGGAGGTTAAATTATGGCGAATCAAAACCACAAGAAAAAGGTCCTAATCATTCAAGGCAATCCAGATAAAGAGAGTTTTTGCCACGCGCTGGCTGAATCATATAAAAAGGGCGCATTAGGCTCAAAGGCGGATGTTAAGGAAATTAAGATCAGGGAGATAGAGTTTAATCCCAATCTGACATTTGGATATAAAAAGCGGGTCGAACTCGAAGAGGGACTAATCGAATCGCAGCATTTAATCAAATGGGCCGATCACCTGGTATTTGTATACCCGACCTGGTGGGGCACCATGCCGGCGCTCTTAAAGGGGTTTATCGACAGAGTGTTTCTGCCCGGCTTCGGATTTCAATATCGAGATGACTCCGTATGGTGGGATAAGCTGTTAAAAGGGAAGTCGGCGCGACTCATTGTCACCATGGATACACCTCCCTGGTATTTCCGCCTGGTCTACGGGCAACCGGGTCACAAGGCCATGAAAAAATCAACCCTGGGTTTCTGCGGAATCAAACCGGTCAGAATCAGTTCCATCGGACCGGTAAAGAGTTCAAAAAAAGGGAAGAGAACAAACTGGCTCAACAGGGCTCAAAAACTCGGTGAAAAGCTGGCGTAGAAAACGGCGAAGGAGAAAGGTCATGGCCGAGATGATGGCTGAGATGGGATTTGACGGAATCGAGGTGAGCTGCGGCATTGGAGAGGACGGCATGTCAATGTTTCGAGGAGATCTCCCCGTTGAGGTCTTTCTTGATGAATGGGTAATGTATAAGAACAAGGACCCGTTGTTTCGCTTCGTGATGAGGCATTTTGGAAGAAGGATGGTTAAGCCGCCCCCATTCACCCAGGCCTTTAATCGGGAGAGCGCCAGGGCGATCAAAGCAAAGGTTGAGATCCCGGTTTTTCTTGTGGGGGGGATCACGGATCCCGCCGCAATGGAAAAGATTGTCAACAGTGGCGATGCCGATTACATCTCCCTCAGCCGCGCCCTTATTATAGATCCCAAATTTCCCGAAAAGATTAGGGAGGGAAGCCCGAAGCCCTCAGGTTGCATCCACTGTAATCTATGCGCCGCTTATCTAGTTTCCGAGCCCTTACGTTGCTACCGAGGGAAGATGATTAGAAGACAGAATCCATCGACCGGGTCTTGATAAATGATACCTGTAAATATGGATAAAACTGTAAAACAGTTCAGAAGGCTTCTATTTTTTAGTGGCACTTTTAATGTTGTTTTGGCTTTTCCGTTAATTCTCCCGGTTATTTACGAGAAGTATTTTAAATTCCTATGGGTTGTAAATCAATTTTTCGGCCTTGGTGGGAAGCAACTCATACCTCCCAAAGAAGGAATCAATGCATTAATGATCAATACTGCTGGAATAGATTTGGTATTAATCGGGGCTATTGTGTTCTATTCCGGTTTCGATCCAATACGAAGGA
>JABMQM010000409.1 GCA_013203195.1 Desulfobacteraceae bacterium
CAAGAAACAAACTTAAAATGTTAAGAAGGTCCCTCAATTCCATCTATGGACGTTCCGCAAGTTATTCATAGAATAATTAAGCATAACAATTCTAAACTTTCAGTATATCAGATGTATTATATCGTGTTTTGATCAGTTCAGATATAACGGTTCAAGGTTTTTCTCCAATCTGCGGATGTTCTCGGCGACGACCTTCACAATGCCCCTCATGGAGACATCCGTGGAACCAGCAATATGAGGCGTGGCCATAACGCTATAATTGAAAATCGGATCATTCGGATCCGGTGGTTCCTCCCAGAAAACATCTAGGCCTGCACCAGCAATTTTTCCGGATGCAAGGGCATCTTCTAATGCATCACGGTCCACTAACCCGCCTCTGGAAAGGTTGATTAAAAAAGCTTCGTTTTTCATGACTGAAAAAGCATTGTGGTCAATAAGGTTCCTGCTCTCGGGAGTCACTGGCAGGCACAAAATCACAAAATCAGATCTTGACAGCAATTCCTTTAGATCTTCAATCCCCCCGACCCAATCCATTCCATATTTTTCCATGGCGGCTTCAGGGTTATTGCGTTTGATACCGATTAGGTGAACACCAAAGGCTTTTAACCTTTTAACCAGAGCGCGTCCTATTCCACCGAGGCCGATGAGTCCGACAGTTCTTCCGTTCAAAGCCCTTCCCCGAGGTTGGCCCATACTCCGTTCCGCCAAGCTTTTTGACATTCCCCGAACATCTCTTGAAAGACCGATTATCATATAGATGCCCAATTCAGCCACTGAATCGGCGTTTCCGGAGATATCTGTAGGTACATTGGCTACCTGGATATTGGACCTTTTTGCCGCACTCAGGTCAACCATCTCAAGCCCTGAACCGCACTGCTGGATCAGTCGCAATTGGTTTCCGGTTTCAAGCAACTCCTGTGATACCGAACTCATAGTGGGAATCAATACATCGAAGCCTTGTAATGTATCGACCGCAAAACGACCGGTGGCCTCGAAATGGTGCTCAGGCAGTTCAGCCCGGATCAAACCCAAAAATCCGCCCCAGGCATTCTCCGGTGCAGCAAAAAGAATTTTCATTGTTCACCTTTAATATTGTTTGCGATCCCATTTTTTTCTAAGAAGTTAACATAACGTGTCTATCACTTTCCATTCACTTCCGAAAGTTATAAGCGCATGGACGTTCCCAAGATTTACAAAGCTTGCTAAACTTAATATGTTAAAACGTCCCTGAAGTCCCCCTCCCAACAATACTCAAAATCTTTCGAAAACTCTGACGCAGGATTTTAGATTGGCCAAAAATGGAGTTTATTTGCTCGGCCGATAATCCATCTAAAGTCATCACGCCGGCACCAATTTGATCCTTTGCCTCTCTTCGAACAAGATCTGTTTTTTCGAGAAGCTCAGCTCGGATGGCTTCCGGTTCGCGCAACAGTAAAATTGCCGCCAGCATTTGATGGATTACCTGGGATGTCTGACATCGGGGATTTTCTACAACAATGGGTGTAAATTTTCGTGCTGCTTTTCGCACAATTTTCTCAAATGGAATGGTTCCCAGTATTCCGACATCCAGAAGACATTTTTCCTTTAAAAGCCGTTTCATCGATTCGGCGATGCGAACATCCTTGCGACTCTCCGCCATATTTACAACGATGGATAATCTGAAGTGCTCAAATGCTTCCATCAGATTAAAATAGGCGAAAGCGTCTTTTTCCCGAACCTTCTGAAAGATAGATTTAATGGTACTGGCATCTGCTTTGGTCAAGATGCCATTGAGAACATCCTGACTCAACTGTTTGAGGGATTTATATTGTGCAAAAAACCGTTCCAGGAAACGGTGGAAAGCAACTTTTATAAAACTGTAACTATCTAATATTGAAGCCGGCTCTGAACCGCTCACCACAATTTTGAGATCGGCAAGGAGAAAAAAGTCAAGCACATTAAAGGATGTGTCTCCACCAAGGTCTATGATAATGTAATCACACTCCAAGTCCTTAAGATTTCGTATAATCTTCTGTTTTTGGGCAAACGGCAGATTGGCACTACCCAGCTTCGAAGAGTCACCGCCAACCAATTGCAATCCCTCAAAGGCTGTGGGGGTGAGGATATCTTTAATTGAACTCACCTTTTTTCCCAGAAAGTCATTCCAGGTCTTTGTCAGCGATTTCACGCCGACATAAAGATGCACATCAGCGCCGCCCAAATCCAGGTCCGCTAATATGACCTTCTGGCCGAGCAACGCTAATCCCACCGCTAAGTTTGCCGAAATCACTGATTTACCAACCCCGCCTTTAGCACCACCCACAGCAATAATCGTTCTATCCGGTGGTTTAACCGCTTGAACTTTCTCATGTATGGCCTTTATATGAGGCAGCAAGGTCTTGTAGGCTTGAAATAGACGTTGATATTGGATTTGGTGGGCCTTTGCTTCCTCGGGGCTTAAACCATTGACCATTTTCGGGTGGCAATTAGCAACTTGGCGCATATAAGCGTTCTTTAATTCACTCGGGGTCAACTGCAGAAGAAAGCGCCTGCTAACTTCAGATTCATCCGGAAAAATTACACTCAGCATCTTTTTCAGCATGCTGATATCTTTACGGCTGAGTTTTAAGGTTTCTTGAAGATCGATCTCCAAAGGAATATCTCCTTGCTTCCATCTAACAGAACAGACTAAAACACGGATGTGTCGTTACCGAATGGCCAAGCTTAATATGTTAAGATGTCCCCAAAGTCACTTGTTTTCTAAAAAGTTAAATTGTATGACCGTCCCGGAAGTTCGCGGAAGTTCGGGATGTCCCCAAGGTCTCTATTCAAGCTGGTCAACTATGTCTCCAATTTCTCCAACGATATGATTATATCGAATTCTTGATAGGTAACAGGCTGGATTGAAAGGCGCATTCCTTTGCGAAGCAGCATCATGTTTTCAAGTCCGGGAACCGTCCTCAGCTTGGCCAGTGAAATCGGCTCGGCAAATTGCATCTCAAAACGGATGTCGACCATATACCAGATCGGATTTTCAGGTGTGCTTTTCGGATCAAAGTATTTACTTTTTGGATCCCATGCCGTGAAGTCCGGATATCCGGCTTTGACAATTCTTGCTGTGCCTGCCACAGAAGGCTTGACGACACTGTGATAAAATAAAACGCGATCTTTGACCCGCATTTTATCCCGCATAAAGTTGCGAGCCTGATAGTTTCGAACACCGTCCCAGTAAGATGTTTGACCGGGGCTGTTTTTCAAGTCCGTAATCGAAAATTGATTCGGTTCTGATTTCATCAGCCAGTAGTTTGCATTCATTCCACCTCCAAACTGGATGCCTGTAAAATTTTTATGAATTCATCTTTCTGATTTCCTTTGTCTTTGCATCTACGAACTTTTTAGCATCCTCATAACTACATCGATAAAGTTCTTTCGCCATCACTTCTGCGCGATATCCAGCCCGAATAACTTCGATGATGCTGTCCTCAATAAGTGTCTTTGTGTCTTTATTTATGTTCAGGATAGTATTTATTTGGGTAGCGTACTCCAGGCTGGGTTTCTCGTTCAGCGTAAGTGTATGCATCATACGAATCGGAGCAGATTCTGTAACGAGGTTAATCTGATAGGATGCCAACTCAGTCAGACCACCTCCGGATATCGCAATAACAGCATGCTTTATATCAGCAAAGTCTAAACTACCGCTACTATTTTTGATAAAGTATCTCGTGCGTTTCCATTTCACTATCTTCCGATCGGGATAAAAGCAAAAAGAAACTTTCTCTGCAAAACAAACAAAAGCTATCGTCGTTAAACAAGCAACAAAACCTATAAAATAAATTTCGTACATATTTGGGCTGACATCGCTGAGTTCTGCAACAATTAGATATAATGCGCTGCAAATCAAGGAGCCTAATACCAAAATATATAAAATTCCGGATGAATCATAAAACTCAATAGAGCCATCTTGATGATCTTTAACATTCATAATAAAAAAGTCTTAGCCGGGCATTCCCTTTACTCAAGTTATATGGTCATAAAATAATGTATTTTAACGATTTCAGTTTGCCGGTCTTCCCGCTCTTCACTTCGATCGGAATAATCATGTCTTTAAAGGGATAAAGAAAATCCGTTTTACTCATATGGCGCTACACCCAACAGGTTACTGGAACTGGCAACAGAAGAAGGTTTAATAGCTTGATATTAAAATATAAGTTTTCTCAAGCATAATTTGAAACGCTCAACTTAGGAACAATTAAAATACCTGCTATGTCCACTATTGATTTGTATGGTTATGGTGCACTTTGAATCTGAATTCACCTGTCAAGCAGGCACGTTCTGCACGAACGTGCCCTAGGCCCTCTAGATCATCCTGTCGATAATTTTATGAGTGGTTCGGGAGAATTCTTTTTTAAAACGTTCGTTCTCCGTGTTTGAAAACTCGCCGAAATTTACAATTTCCAATTCCCTCATCAGACTTAGAAGTTCAAGAATTTCTCTTTCGGCAAGTTTATTGGATTGAGCAACCCTGTCGTCCTTGTTTTTGATATTTTGGATCGACGAAACAGCATCTTTATATTGGTCGTCGGGGTCGCTGAAGCGTTTAAGCAAAGTTTCAAAAATTAGCGTAAAAACAGCATCGACTCTGTTGCTTTTGATCAGTGTAGGGCTGTGTAAAAAAGAGAAGTCTTCCCGGACGCAACCGGCGTCTTTGCCAAGACCTATTGTTTTTTCAAACCAATTAATGGTGTATTTTTTATAATCATCCCGGCGCCATGTACCCTTTTCCCATATATGCGCCCTTATGACTTTAGTCAGATCGGCAATACACGCCTGGGGGGTATCATAATTATAGGTTCCAATTAACGCTCCGGATTGGAAAATGTCTACTCCGGGGTTTTTGGCGTGCTCTGATATTTCAGCGCATAAAATTCTTAGATCTTTGCCGGGTCTGGCTATCAGAATTTTATAGGATGGCTTTCCCTTGTCGATTCGCTGAAGTTCGTCCGCGGATTCAGGCGGAGTAACCGATCCGGCAATAGCTGGCGGTAAAAAAGCGGCATGAAGGTTGGGGCTCAGATCAACCACCTCCAGGGCGTTCATGAAAACAGGAAAGTCGTCTTCTTCCAGGGGCTGCACAGGAATCAATTTGCCGGGTTCTATATGCGGTGAAAAAACATTCAGTATTTCCTCAAGCCCTCCTTGCCAGTGGGCAGATCTGGGGTCTTTTTTTTCTTCGATCCATTGTTTGATTTTATTGGGTATCCGCTCCATTAAGCATTCCTTTTACCTAAATTGATGACCGTCGCCCCTGATTCTCACACAGGCAAGGCAAGTTCGTCAAGAGCATCTCCAGGCACCCTGTTAAAAAGGTTTCAGAAAGTTATTTGCTTGTTTATGGACGTCCTCTTGGGTCCCCATTTCTTTCTTCATCTCCAAAACAACCTTAATTTTTTTAAGCGATGGATGTTGAATGGTCTTCACCTTTGACAATGTTTCACTACCATATTATATATTTCAAATTTTTAACATAGCCAACGGGTGAATTAGATTTCTGATTACAGAAAACAGTTGCGGGAAAAACTGGAGGGACTGTCAAGAAAATGGCAATCAAAAGGGTTGCCTTCCAGGTCAGGGCTTGAAAAAGCGGCCGGAGATTTGCGTGAATGGAAAGTGAAAACAGGTGGTTCGGGCTTGTGGGATATACCTCCGTTGATGATTACAGCAACCCTTGACGATGGCCTGGGCCATGGACTCGAAGTTATCCGGATGTTTTCTCAAGCAGCTGGTCTTGAAATCATTGAACTCGGACTACTTGTGACGCCTGATAAAATCATAACCGCATGTAAAAAAAACAAACCTGATTTATTAGGATTAACCGTACTCCAGTTTGATTCAGAGGAAAATATTTTAATGATAAGCAGAAACCTCCCGTCAAAAACAAAAATAATTGCAGGAGGACCGGTTTTTACGGCAGATCGTGGATTTGCCAGGCGGACAGGTATCCATTTCGCAGCAAAGAATGTAGCCTATTTTATCCGGTATCTGCTTCAGTTTGAAAGCGGAGTAACTTATATTGAAAAGACGTCCTAACCAATTTATGACGTTTAATTTTTATCCCGTCAAATCCCGCAGGGCCATTTCACTGGGGCCAAAAGAGCCTTTAACTGTTACCTGACCCTCTTGTCTTTCAAAAAGTTAAATTGTATGACCGTCCCGCAACCCTGCCAAATGCATCACATCGTTTTAAAAGATATGAGATTTTTTCCATCACAGAACAATTACAATACGCACCCCAAGCAACTTATAAACTTATGTTCCCTACTGGCTACGAAAAAGACGGGCCGATGGTAGGATCAAGCATACCACCCACACCGGTATACTCTCCTCGCATTCTCATGGTGGTCGAAGACATTAGTTTCTCCACATCCTTACACTGGCATTCGGGGCATTGGGGGGGCGGATCACTGGAAAACAGCAGGAGTACTTCAAAGCAGTGAGAACAGTCTTTACACTTATAATCGTAAATTGGCATTAGCTCCTCCGTAAAAAATTAACAGGTAATTATATATTTTGGTACTGCCTACAATTCCTACAAGCCGCCTTTATAACACTAGTACCTAAATTTAATCAATGTATATATTTATGGACGTCTTGGAAGTCCCACGCCCTTGGTTATCAATCTTTACCAAAACTTTACCTTTTCGTTACACTTCTTTTAAATTCAATTGTTATTGTTATCCTAGAATTCATCGTCCCCTTAAAATAAAAGTGGGACATACACTGAAACGCCGGTGGTGCGCTCTCGGATTATTGGATTTATTTAAATGACAGCCCCACCGCTCACATGAAAAGGAGAATAGAACATGAAATCATTGAGTTACCCACGAATTGTCATGATGGGACTTGCCCTGCTGGTCTTTACATTCGGTCAGGCAGATGCCGGAATGGCGGAAAAATCAATGAAGCAAGATGAAATGAAATCCGAAGGGATGATGGAAAAACCGATGAAGCAGGATGAAATGAAATCCGAA
>JABMQM010000410.1 GCA_013203195.1 Desulfobacteraceae bacterium
CTTTGGATGCTCAAAAACTTATGTGTGATACATATAATTATTCTAAACAACAAACTAGACAACATCATGAGAGGAGGTGACCAGGACAACCACGGAGGGGAAAAGCGAAAATTCTTTTTTATTGTATAGAGGATGGCAAATTTTTTAATTAGAATGGAGGTAAAGATATGGCAAAACATGAAACCCCTTTGCTGGACCAGCTTGAAAGCGGTCCGTGGCCAAGTTTCGTGTCAGATATCAAGCAAGAGGCCGAAGCAAGAGCAAAAAATGAAAAGGGAGTAGAATACCAGATTCCCGTGGATGTCTGTGAGGATCTTCTGGGGGTGCTCGAACTTTCCTTCAAGCACGGCCGAACCCACTGGAAACACGGTGGAATCGTAGGCGTCTTCGGTTACGGCGGCGGTGTCATCGGCCGCTATTGCGACCAGCCCGAAATGTTCCCGGGTGTGGCTCATTTTCACACCATGCGGGTCAACCAGCCGGGCGGCAAGTTCTATACCACCAAATTTTTGAGAGACCTTTGTAATGTCTGGGACATGCGCGGCAGCGGTCTTACGAACATGCACGGATCCACCGGCGACATTATTCTGCTCGGTACCACGACACCCCAGCTGGAAGAGATCTTTTTTGAGCTGACCCACACATATAATACGGACCTGGGCGGTTCCGGTTCAAACCTTAGAACGCCTGCCGACTGTGTGGGCGAGGCCCGCTGTGAGTGGTCTTGTTACGACACCCAGGACCTGTGTTATAATCTTACCCAGGAGTACCAGGACGAGCTCCATCGCCCGGCCTTTCCGTATAAATTCAAATTCAAATTCGACGGCTGCCCCAACTGCTGCGTGGCATCCATCGCACGCGCGGACATTTCCTTTATCGGCACCTGGAGAGATGATATTCCCGTCGACCAGGAAGCGGTTGCTGCCTATGTGGGCGGCGAACTGGCACCCAACGGCGGCGCCCATGCCGGCCGGGACTGGGGCCCCTTTGATATCAAAAAAGAGGTAGTCGACCTTTGTCCCACCAACTGTATACAGTATGCAGACGGCAAGCTTACCATTGACAGCAAAGAATGTACCCGCTGCATGCACTGCATCGCCGTTATGCCCCGGGCTCTGAGAATCGGCAATGACCGCGGGCTGTCCATTCTGGTGGGTGCCAAGGCGCCTATCCTGGACGGTGCCCAGATGGGCTCTCTGCTGGTTCCGTTTATCAAGGTTGAAGAACCCTACGACGAAATCAAGGAAGTCATTGAAAACATCTGGGACTGGTGGATGGAAGAAGGCAAGAACCGCGAGCGTCTGGGTGAGCTCATGAAACGCCAGGGCTTCCAGAGGCTGCTCGAAGCGTGCAACCTCAAGCCTGATCCGCGGATGGTTCAGGAACCACGCACCAATCCGTATATCTTCTGGAAAGAAGATGAAGTTCCGGGCGGATTCCAACGTGATATCAAAGAATTCAGAAAACACCATCTGAGATAGGGGGTAACGATTATGGCATTTGTATCTTCAGGTTACAATCCTGCCAAACCAATGGAAAACAGGATTACCGATATCGGTCCGAGAAAATATGATGAGTTTTATCCGCCGGTAATCAAAAAGAACAAGGGCAAATGGCTGTATCATGAAATTCTGCAGCCCGGCGTGCTGGTGCATGTGGCTGAATCCGGCGATGAGGTATATACGGTAAGAGTCGGCGGTATCCGCCTTATGAGCGTGTCGTTGATCCGCGAAGTGTGTGACATCGCAGATAAACATTGCGACGGACACCTGCGCTTTACCACACGTAACAACATCGAGTTCATGGTGGACAGCAAGGATAAAGTACAACCGCTGATTGATGATCTCGAAAGCCGCAAGTTTAAAGGCGGCAGTTTTAAGTTTCCCGTAGGCGGTACCGGTGCCGGCGTTACCAATATCGTCCACACCCAGGGCTGGATCCACTGCCATACACCGGCAACGGACGCATCCGGTCCCGTCAAGGCCACCATGGATGTATTGTTTGATGATTTTAAAAGCATGCGGCTGCCGGCGCAGATGCGCGTCTCTTTGGCCTGCTGCTTGAATATGTGCGGCGCGGTACACTGCTCGGACATCGCCATTTTAGGCTATCATCGCAAGCCGCCCTTGATGGACCATGAATATCTGGACAAGATGTGCGAAATTCCGCTGGCCATCTCTTCCTGTCCCACGGCAGCGCTCAAGCCGGGGAAAGTGGAGCTGGCAGACGGCACTTCGGTTAAAAGCATTATGGTCAACGAACCCCGCTGTATGTTCTGCGGCAACTGCTACACCATGTGCCCCTCCATGCCTTTGGCTGACACTGAAGGCGACGGTATCGTCATCATGGCTGGCGGCAAGGTGTCCAATCGCATCAGCGCACCCAAGTTCTCCAAGGTCGTTGTGGCCTTTTTCCCCAACGAGGCGCCGCGCTGGCCCCAGACCACGGACTGTATCAAGAAAATGATCGAGGTTTGGGCCGCCGATGCCAACAAGTACGAACGTCTGGGCGAATGGGCCGAGCGTATCGGGTGGGAAAGATTCTTTGAAAAGTGTGAACTGGAATTTACCCATCATCTGATCGACGATTTCCGTGATCCGGCGTATTATACCTGGCGCCAGACAACTCAGTTTAAATTCTAATCAAACAACCCGCAGGGGGGCACGATCGTGCCCCCCTGTAACTAAAGAAAACAAGCAGAGAGGCTTTATAATGGAGCAAGCGGAAGCAACAGAAAAAATTGTAGCAGCGCTGGAAAAGAAAAAAACTAAAAGCAAGTTTTACTTCAACGAATTAGCCAAAATTCTCGAGTTAAAGCCCAGGGAAGCTAAAAAGCTGATTAACATAATGGTCACAGATGGCGTCCTGGAATACTGGTCCAGCGGGAGCACGTCAATGTACGGACTCAAAGGGGCCGGCAAGCAGGCTGCAGCGGAGCACGAAGAGTAAGATCAGGCTCGTTCTGTTTTAAAAAGAGCCGCCTTGCAAGCCGTTTTGTTTTTTTGGAACCGCCCCCATGCAGCAGAAAGATATGGATTTCCCCAGAATTTTAATTTCAGCCATGCGCGGAGGGGCGGGCAAGACCATCCTGTCGATCGGCATCACGGCGGCATGGAAAACCCTCGGAAAGAATGTAACGCCTTTTAAAAAAGGTCCGGATTATATCGATGCAGGCTGGCTCGCCCTTGCGGCCGGTCGGCCCTGCCATAATCTGGACACCTTCCTTATTGAAACAAAGCATATCCTGCAGTCATTTCTAAGACATTCCGGCAAAAACGATATTGCTGTCATTGAGGGCAACCGGGGTCTTTACGACGGTATTGACATCCAAGGGAGCACCAGTACGGCGGAGCTTGCGAAACTTTTGCAAGCGCCGGTTGTGCTGTGTATCGATTGTACCAAGTCGACCCGCACCATGGCCGCAGCGGTTTTAGGCTGCATGCAGTTCGACCCCGCAGTCGATATCAAAGGGGTGGTCCTCAATCGGGTTGCCGGTTCCCGACATGAACAAATCCTGCGCCAAAGCATTGAACATCACTGTAATATTCGGGTCTTGGGCGCTGTGCCGAAACTGGGCAAGCAGAATTTTCCGGAGCGGCACATGGGGCTTATTCCCACCCAAGAACACGCCTGGGCTAAGGAGTCGATCGACGCTGCCGCCCAAATCGCCGTTAAGTACCTGGATCTTGACGCCCTGGCTGAAATTGCCCGTCAGGCCCCAAATTTGGGGTCAGGAGGCATTCAATATCCAGCCGCCAGCCGCCAGCCGCCAGCAACCAATAACCAACATTCAGCACCCCGGATAGGCATCATCAAGGATTCCGCCTTTCAGTTTTATTATCCTGAAAACATCGAGGCGCTGGTTGATGCCGGGGCTGAGACGGTTTTTATCAGCCCCCTTACAAGGGATACAATTCCGCCCGTAGATGCCCTGTATATCGGCGGTGGCTTCCCGGAGACCCACGCTGAGCAACTGTCAGCCAATGTAACGTTCAAGGCGCAGCTCAAATTGCTGGCCCAAGACGGCCTGCCCATATACGCGGAATGCGGTGGCCTGATGTACCTGGGAGAAGAGCTTGTGTTAGACGAAAAGTCGTATCCCATGGCCGGGGTTTTGCCGGTGGTATTCGGTTTTTCGAAAAAGCCCCAGGGGCACGGCTACACCATCGTGGTTGTTAAAGAAAAAAATCCGTATTTTGAGGTTGGCGCTGAACTAAGGGGTCATGAGTTCCACTATTCGCGGGTTTTAAAATGGCGAGGTGCTGCCAAGGATCTTATTTTTGGCATGAAAAGAGGCACAGGTTTCATCGACAACAAAGATGGTGTCCGTTACAAGAACGTTCTGGCAACATATACCCACCTGCATGCTCTGGGCTCACCTGCCTGGGCCGAGGCCATGGTGCGCAACGCAATTGCTTACAAAAACAAAATCGCCGGCGCGATTTTATAAATCGCGGCTTTGCCGCTTATAGCGCTTTGAGAAAAACTAGCTGGGCGAGAAGATTTTGGCCATACAATCAAAACGCATATTGGCCATGCTCCAGCATCAAGAAACCGCTGATGCGATTTTATCAAAAAAAGGCGCGCATTCTAAAAGAATGCACGCCTTTTTGAATTTGGTCTCCCCGCTGCTTTCCGTGCGGAAAGGCATTATAACCTTTCACAAAATAGAGCGGCGTAGCCGCGTTTTATAAAATCGCGTCAGCGATTTTATTACTTTTTGGGATGGCACATTTTACATTTTGCTTTTGTGGGTGCATAACCCTCGTCTTTGGATTTCAAGCTCATTTTTTTATTGTATTTTTTGTGGCAGCCCTGGCAGTTTTCATGCATGGCGTTGGCGTGGTACTCTTTGACAAGGTCTTCTTTTTTAAGCTTCTTCTTCTTACGCTCTTTGGTGTTGATAAAAGCGGGTTTTTTGTGGCACTCGATGCAGTTTTTGACTTCATCGCCCTCTTTCAGATCCTTCAGCGGCACACTTTTACCATCTTTGTCCTCGTGGTGACAATCCCCGCAACCATTTGGGTAAAGCTCCGGGTGCTTTTCCGCGTATTCGGTCATATGTTTTTTGTGCGTAAAGACAAGGATGCTCTCTTTGTGTTCTTTATAGGCCTTGTTGTTCATGGGGATCTCATCTTTTACCTCGGTACCGGCATATAATCCGGCAGCAACAAACAGGACCGCAATTCCAGCAACCAGTGCAATAATCAGACAATTTTTCCTCATATTTCTATTGTACCCCCTTTCAAGATCAATTTATGCTGCTATAAATACTATTAGTTAAAATAGCGTGATTCATATATCAAGGACGCCTATATCTGTCAATGGCAAAGAGAAACTTTAGCCTATAATGCAGCATGGTTTAGGAAGTATCCGGGGCGGCTTCTTCAAGAGGTTTCTTTTTGCCGAAAATTCTGGCGCCGATAATACTGATTTCATACAGCACCATCAGCGGAAACGCCATCATGATCTGGGTGACGACATCGGGCGGGGTTAAAATGGCTGCAAAAACAAAGAATAAGAGCAGGGCATACTTTCTGTTTTTCTTTAAAAAATCAACCGAGACGATGCCCAGTTTGGCAAGAAACGTTATGACTAAAGGGAGTTCAAAAACAAGCCCAAAAGCGAGCAGCATTTTGGCCGAAAAAGATAGATATTCTTTCATGGATGGAAGCGGCCGGATGGTGTCGGTGGCAAAGCCTAGAAAAAATTTAAACCCGAACGGAAAGACAATAAAGTATCCGAAAAGGGCGCCGCCGATAAAAAACAAGGATGATAGCAACACAATCGGTATCAGGTGACGCTTTTCTTTATTATACAGACCGGGCGCCACAAACATCCAGAATTGATAGATAATTACCGGTGCCGCCAGCATGAGTCCGGCCAGAAACGCTACTTTTAAGTACGTAAAGAAGGCTTCGGGAAGGCCGGTGAAGATAAGGTTGTCCTTGGTGTTCATGACCGCTATCAAAGGGCGGGTTAAGATTTGAAACAGCTTTTCCTTGAATCCGTAAGCCGCAACAAACCCGACACCGACGGCAACAAAACAGACGATGAGGCGTTTCCGAAGTTCTTCAAGGTGGGCGGTAAAAGGGATTTGATCTTCGGTTTCCATCGCCTAATAATCCTCCATATCGTCCTCGTCGGCTTCCGGCGCAGTCTTCTTTTCCTCCGGTTGATCAGGGTCGTTCTCATCAACAGCTTCGTATCCAACTCTTGTGTCC
>JABMQM010000411.1 GCA_013203195.1 Desulfobacteraceae bacterium
CATCCAGCATTACCGCCCCCTAACCAACGTTGTTCACCGGCCCACGGCTCAAGGCGGACAGGGTTTTAGCCTTACCGGTCACCATGAAATCATGCTGCCGCTGATTGCAGCCGGAATTATCGAACAAATAGCGGGTTGATTTAAAGGTATTGATGTTTATTTTTGATCCAACCATGCGTTTGGGGTTCAATATAAATATAATTGCAGGTCTTTTAATTTGTTGACATGCATGCTCACTTTTGGATAAAAACTCGCTTATTTTTTGAAGGAGAAATAAATAATGCCGATTTATGAGTATCAATGTGGTGAGTGTGGCAAAGAATTTGAGTATCTTGTTTTTAAAAGTAGCGAAGTACCGGATTGCCCTGCATGCCAAAGTCAGAAAGTAACCAAACTGATGTCCGCCTCCACTTTTTTCAGTAAAAGCGCAAGCGGTATGACCGAAAGCTCTTCTGCAGCGGCATCATCCTGCAGCGGATGTGCAGCGACAAGCTGCGGGAGCTGTACGCCATAATGAACAAAACGATTAAAATCGGAACACGCGGCAGCAAACTGGCGCTCTGGCAGGCCAACTGGGTCAAGTCGGTACTTGAAGCCCAACACCCTGCCCTTACGGTCGAACTTGTCATCATAAAAACCAAAGGGGATAAGATCTTAGATGTACCCCTTGCCAAGGTTGGCGGTAAGGGGCTTTTTGTCAAAGAGATCGAGGATGCGCTGTTGAATGGCCACGTTGATCTTGCCGTCCACAGCATGAAAGATATGCCGGCTGAAATACCCCAAGGTTTATGTATCGGCGCGATTCCCGAACGTGAAACTCCGCAAGATGTTCTGATCTCCAAAAATGGACATCAGTTGTCTGAACTCGGCGCAGGAGCTCATATTGGTACCAGTAGTCTGCGGCGGGCATCTCAGCTTCTGCATGCAAGGCCGGATCTGGTTATCAAATCCTTGAGGGGCAACCTCGACACTCGCCTTAAAAAACTCGAGACGGAAAACCTTGATGCCATCATTTTGGCGGCCGCCGGCGTAAAGCGTCTGGGTCTCGAAGACCGCATCACCGAATATCTGGATGAAACCATCATGCTTCCGGCTGTGGGTCAGGGAGCCCTTTGTATAGAAATCAGACAAAATGACCCCATCATCGAGCCGCTGGTTGCTCCCCTTGAACATCCTCAGACAAGGACCGTGGTGATGGGCGAACGCGCTTTCTTAAATCGCCTTGAAGGCGGTTGCCAGGTCCCCATGGCCGCCTACGGCAGAGTTGAAAAGAACACCTTCACCCTATACGGACTGGTGGCAACCCTCGACGGAGCTACCGTAATCAAAGACACCCTCTCAGGACCTGCAGACTCATCCGAACAAATAGGCCTGGACCTTGCCGAGCGCTTGGTTTCAATGGGGGCTCAAAAAATCTTAGAAAGCCTTAAAGAGGATTTACATATAAATCATGAAGGGTAAAGTATATCTGGTCGGTGCCGGACCCGGCGATCCGGGATTGATTACAGTAAAGGGATTGGAATGTATACAAAAAGCCGACGTTATCATCAATGATTATCTGGCATCGCCTATCCTTTTGACTTACAGCCCAAAACACGCCGAGATTATTTATGTCGGCAAAAAAGCAGGCGATCACACCTTTACTCAAGACCAAATTAACGCCCTGATGGTGGAAAAAGCCCGGGAGGGTGCAACGGTGGTCCGTCTTAAGGGCGGCGATCCCTTTGTCTTTGGGCGCGGTGGTGAGGAGGCCGAGGCCCTGATGAAGGCCGACGTCTGTTGTGAAATCGTCCCCGGTGTTACTTCAGCCGTTGCCGTGCCGGCCTACGCCGGCATACCGCTGACTCACAGAAAATACACGTCCACCTTTGCCATTGTAACCGGCCATGAAGATCCAAACAAAAAAGAATCAAAAGTAGATTGGGCAGCACTTGCCAAGGGGATCGGCACCATTGTATTTTTAATGGGAGTTAAAAACCTGCCACGGATTGCACACCAGTTGATCCACCACGGCAAGCGGCCCGATACGCCTGTGGCGGTGATTCGCTGGGGCACCACACCCAAACAGGTAACGGTTACCGGCACCCTTGAAACGATTGCCGAACGGGTTGCCGCCGCCGGTCTCAAGGCGCCCGCCATTATTGTCGTGGGCGATGTAGTGGAACTCAGACAAACCTTGAAATGGTGTGAAAACAGACCTTTATTAGGTAAGACGATTGTAGTTACCAGAGCACGCCAGCAGGCCAGCGAGCTTGTCAATCGCCTGACCGAACTGGGCGCAAAATGTCTGGAGTGCCCGACCATTGAAGTGGTACCGCCCGATGATGCCCAGCCCTTAGAGTCTGCTATCGAAAGGCTTGCGACCTATGACTGGTTGGTCTTTACCAGTGTAAACGCCGTCAACTTTTTTTTCGATCGGCTTTTCAAAGTCGGCAAGGATGTGCGGGCGTTGCACCATATGCGTACAGCGGTCGTCGGCCCTGCCACTGAAAAAAGGCTTTTTGATTTCGGAATTAAAAGCGACATCGTTCCCCGGAACTACCGGGCCGAATCGGTCGTCAAGGCATTTGCCGGTCAAGATGTAAACGGCAAAAAGATCCTTCTGCCGCGCGCAAAAAAAGCCCGGCCTGTTCTTCCGGCAGAATTGGCCAAAATGGGCGCTGTGGTCGACGATATCACGGTATATGAAACCCAAGCGGTTGATGACGCTGTCCACAGCCTAATAGCCAAACTTAAGGAAGGTGCCGTAGATCTAGTCACATTTACAAGTTCATCGACCGTTAAAAACTTTTATGCTCTCCTGCCTCCCGACGCACTTGAAACCCTGATGAAAGATGTATCCATAGCCAGCATCGGACCCATCACCGCTGACACCGCCAGGGATTTGGG
>JABMQM010000040.1 GCA_013203195.1 Desulfobacteraceae bacterium
ATCTGAATGACCTGGAGCAAAGGGGTGTGTTTAGAATTCTGGGGGCCACGCTGGATATACGTGCAAAGTTAGCTGCTGCGTATACGCCTGAAGACATCGACAAAATCGGAGACGGCATCGTCGCCTTTCTGGGTTTGGCCCAGAAGATCGCCGATCCTCAGTCTGTCGCTTTTATGGAGAAATTCGCCGAAATTCCTTCCAAATTGGATTTGGCGGTCAGCAAGGATTGCGGGCCATGGGGACTTTTTTCAGCCTGCTCCGATCCTGATGTTAAAAAGGGTCTTGGTGTTTTAATGGAGTTGACCAAGGCCATGGGCAAATTGAAAGCCAACGGCAACGGAGCGGCCTCTGTTGAGCAGCAAGAAGGCTCTGAGCCGCAAGAGAAAACTTAAAAAACTAGCAGACATCCAACTGCTCAGCAGACAAATTTAAAGCTTTAACCCCTGTAAGATAGAAGCTCCCTGCCCGACTTCGGCGGAAGGCAGGGAGCTTTTTTATTCTGATTCGAATTGCTCCATTTCTGATTCGAATTGCTCCATTTTATTTTCAAAAACGGCCTTCTGCTTATCTAAAACAGTTGTTTGCTCCTCGAGTTCATCAAAAAGTCTGTCGATCTCTGACCGGCAGCGATGAATCGATTGTGAGAGCGGCGCTATTTTGGCACCGTCCCGGGCCTGGGATGCCGCCTGAATGGTTGCGTTCAGTTCATCGAGGGTCTTTTCATGTTTTTCGATAGCGGTTTCAGTCTGCAAGATACTTTTCTCAAGGGGTTTAAGGATCTTGGCACGTTCGGTAACTAACTCCGAACGGCGGCGGCGAATTTCTTTTTTGGTCAACTTTGTCCGGGCGCCTTTACCGTCGGCGTCCCCGGGACTCGATTCTGTTTGCTCGGCTTCATCTTCCCACCCCCCTTTTTCCAAAAAGCGCTGATAGCCGCCTTCAAACACATAAGTCTCGTCTTTCTGAAATACAATAAGGCGTTCGGCCAGGGTGTGCAAAAACATCTCATTGTGGGTCACCATAATCACTGTTCCCTCAAAATTGTCGATAGCCGCCAGCAAGGCATCGGAAGATTCCATGTCGAGATGGTTGGTAGGCTCGTCAAGCAGCAAAAGATTTACCGGCACAGCCAGAAGTTTGCCCAACATTACCCGGCTTTTTTCGCCGCCCGACAGCACTCCGATTTTTTTTAAAGCAGCATCCCCTTCAAACAACATAGCGCCGCAGATATTGCGCGCCAGCCGGCGATCAACATCCGGGTGTGAAAAGATAATTTCCTCTTCAATCGTGCGCTCATCGACCAGAGTTTTAAGGTTGGTTTGTTCAAAAACCCCTTTTACAACGGTGTCGTGGTAGGCGATTTCGCCTTTTTGCGCCCTGATTACTCCTGACAGCAACTTTAAAAGCGTTGTTTTGCCTTTGCCGTTTTTACCGACAACGCAAATACGGTCCCGCCTCCCGACGGTGATACTAAAATTTTCTATCAGTGGTTTTTGAGGGTCATATGCAAAAGATAGGTTGCGCATACTCATTACTTGCTTGCCGTTAAAAGGACTGCTTCGAAAAGAGAAATCAAGTGTTTTGAGCTTTTCCAGTTTTTCCCTTTTGCCCGCCTTGGCCAGGGTCTTGATCCGTGACTGCACCAAATTCGCCAGCCTTGCCTTGGCCCTGAAACGGGTAATGAACTGTTCCATCTCTTTACGGCGGCGCTCGTCTTTAATACGAGTTTTTTCGTATACCTCTTCTTCCTGGGAAATCTGGGCGTAAAATTTATTGGTGTTTCCTCTAATTTTACGGACCTTACAATGATAAATCCCCAGGGTGTGCGTTACGATCATATCCATAAGGCCTCTATCATGAGTGATAAGCATCAATTCACGGGGCCAATTGATCAGAAAACGCGCAACCCAGCGTATGGAGGTTATATCGAGGTAGTTGGTCGGCTCATCTAAAAGCAAAAGGTCGGGGTCAGAAACCAAAACTTTGGCAAGATTCAGGCGGACCTGAAAACCGCCGGAAAATTCTTGGGGATGGCGCGGCAGGTCTTGTTTGGAAAAACCGAGTCCCGCCAGGACTTTTTCGACAATCCAGGAGTGGTCCTGTTCTTCGCGGCTCAGGCCCGTCATGCCCTCTTTAAGCACCGTCTCTTGTGTAAACACCGGCTCCTGGTGAACGTAGCCGATACGATAATTCTTGGGCACCGCAATGGTCCCTGCATCCGGAGACTCTTGGCCGTTGATGAGCCTAAAGAGAGTGGTTTTACCGTGACCGTTGCGGCCGACAAGTCCAATCCGCTCTTTGGAATTAAGCTTGAAATTAGCGCCGTCAAACAGCACTTGAGAACCAAAGCCTTTTTTAAGATTCTCAACTCTGATCATGTTTCATGATAAATTAGAACTATGATTGTTTCTCCAATACCTCATCGACCCAGCCCATGGCGGCAATCATATTTGGAAAGCCTGTAGTCGTTATGGACAATAAGACGGCATGGGTGATTTCTTCGGGAGTAGCGCCGGATGCCAGGGCCTTGCGCGTATGTGACATGACAGCGCCCCTGGAATTGGCGCCCATAGCGATACCTAACTTGATAAGATCCTGAACCTTTTGATCCAGGGGCCCGGCCTCCCGCGTGGAAATTCCCAGTTGATTATAAGCTTTTGAAACTTCCGGAAATTTGCTTGTAAAGTTCTCATACATTTTCGGCAAATACATAATCCCTCCTTTGTTGGTAATAGGGTTTAGTCTATACTAATGTAATGTTCGATTTTCAACTCATATTTTTTAAGTCTTTTTCATTTATGGATGGAAACTAATTAACTATTGACATAGGTACCACAAAGTGTATAAAAATACCGACTTTTGTTTTGTAAAATAACTCCTTGGAGTTGCCATGAATCTTGAAGAATTTAAAAGCTACCGTAAAATGCTGGGTAAGACCCAATTGCAGATGTCTCAGCTATTGGGAACGTCCATTAAGGCCGTACACAGTTATGAGCAGGGCTGGAGAACCATTCCGACCCATGTGGAGCGACAGATGTTTTTCCTTATCTCCAGAATAAAGGAAAACAAAAAAGATTTGAAGCCATGTTGGGTAATTAAAAAATGTCCCCAGGAACTTAAGACCCGCTGTCCGGCCTGGGAATTTCAATCCGGTACGCTATGCTGGTTTATCAACGGTACGATTTGTGACGGTACCGTTCATAACAACTGGAAAGAAAAGATGGTAAAATGCCGGCCTTGTGATGTTTTTACGGCAATACTGTAAACGAAACACATACCTTATCCCCAGTTAAACCGGGGCTTATTCACATTTCTTGAGCTGCTGAGACTTTCAAATACGTTACGGCCCGCACTCCCGGATTGTCTATCGCTAAGCATTCATGTGTTATAGAGATCTTTATCAAAAGCGCAGTTCCGGCAGGGGCCGCCTTGCCCCACAAAGCAATTTTTTTTGCCGATCTTTTCGCCGGCAAACCCAGGGAAGGACCATATCTTATACCGTGATCAATGACAAAGCCTGGGTCTTAAGTTTAGAAAGGTATCATGAAAAACTTTAAAGTTTGCGGCAGCGAATATGAAGAATTTTTAATCCGCATGGAAGAATTCCACGGTTATCGTTCTCCCGGGATACTGCTGGGCGGCCTGATGCTGGATACGGCGCTGGAAAAGCTGGGACCAACACCTTACCTGAACGTTGTCAGTGAAACCGTGGTCTGCCTCCCGGACGCCATTCAGATGCTTACCCCCTGCACATTTGGCAACGGTTTTCTGCAGGTTTTTGACTGGGGAAAATTCGCCTTTACTGCTTATGACCGGCAGACACTTGCCGGGATGCGGGTGTGGTTGAATTATGAACGGCTGGTGGTGTATCCTGTTGTGCGCAGCTGGTTTGAAAGGACCGGCCGGCCCAGAGAAAAACCCCCTTTCGAGCAGCTGGCCGCAGAAATATTGGCGGCGGCCCCGGAAATAATCGTCCACCGGCCGGTTCGCCTTGCCCGCGCGCTCAAGGATTCGCAGCCGGTACCAACGGGTCCCTGCCCTGAGTGCGGGGAATCCTACCCGCTGAACCACGGACCTGTCTGCCCTGCTTGCCGGGGTGATGCATATTATACTTACCACACGCCATCGGAAGACGAGTAGCTTTGAATATAATCTAAATCAACAATTGCACGGCGGCTTTTTGACCGGCTCGTATTTTAGTAACGCCCTCGGGTATAAGCAGGAGTCCTTCCGCCTCTGCAAGGTCTCTCAATCGACTGCTCCCCTTGGCCGGGCGGAAACAACTTTGGTCATTTTTCATTTGGAAAAAACCGAAAACCGCCTGGGTCCAGTCCGACTGGCCTTCAACCGTTTCTGCCAGTTCTGTGATGATCTGTCGTAGTCCGGGGGTCTTACAGCCTGCCAGTTTTAAAATGCCCGGCAGGGCCAGCTGGAGGAAAGCAACCAGATTCGACGGCGGGCCGCCCGGCAGTATGAACACCGGCTTTCCCTGAAACATCCAGAGACCGACGGCCTTGCCGGGACCTAACCGCACCCGGTGATAAACCTTTTCCCAGCCTAATTCATTTAGTACACGTGCCATCAGATCCCGATCCCCTGTCCAGGCACCCCCACTGGTAATGACCGCATCATTGTGTTTTACTCCAAACAAAAGTTTTTCTTTGAGTATACTTTCTTCATCCAAAATAATATCAAGCTCGGTTTTGAAACCGTAACGCCGACACCAGGCTGCCAGCGTAAGCATATTGCTGGCATAAAGCTTTCCTTCCGTTAACGGTTGACCTGGAATAACCAATTCATCTCCAGTGGCGATCAATGCCACTTGCGGTTTGCGATACGTCCTGATGCGATCGCGTCCTCCGGCAGTCAGAAAACCGATCCTTCCGGGAGCCAGCACATGGCCGGCTTCAATGAGGACTTCATCTCTGGCAATATCGCTGCCCCTGCAAAGAATGTTGCGGCCCGGCTCGGCGTGGGCTTCAATGCTGACATGATCATCGTCGCGCCGGGTAAATTCTTCGGCCACGACTGCGTCCGCATTTTCCGGCAGCAGCGCCCCCGTAAGCACCCGTACAGTGCTGCCCGGTCCAACCGCCAAACGCCTTTTTTCCCCGGCAGCGGCAATACCATCTAGTCTCAGCCTTACGGCAGTGCTGTGTAAGGTGCCTTCAATATCCACCGAACGTACAGCATAGCCGTCTTTCATGGAGACATCGGCCGAGGG
>JABMQM010000412.1 GCA_013203195.1 Desulfobacteraceae bacterium
CAGAAGGACAGAGAATGGGTGCAGACTCCCAAGGATCAAATTGCGCCCTTTATGCAAGTATTGATCCATAACGATCTTTCGAATCGTCTGAGAAGAGAGTTGGTCGAGTTCTATAATAACAAGTATGGCTACAAGCTTTTTGGGGAGATTATTGTAACCAACAAGTACGGAGCAAACGTTGCGCAAACCGGGAGAACGTCTGATTACAGGCAAGATGATGAAACGTGGTGGCAGATTGCACGCGATACAGGGTTCTATGTGTCCGATATAGCCTATGATGTAAGTGCCGGAATCTATGCTGTCAGTATCAGCGTCAGGATTGATGACGAAAATGGCGAATTTATTGGGGCAATTAAAGCTATTCTGGCTGTAACGGATATTGTCAGAACAGCAGAAATTGCAACCAGAAAACACAAAACAACAGAAATCAAATTAACGACAAAGGATGGAAAACTGATTTATGCCACCAAAGTTTTCAAAATTCTAGAAGACGTATCCGGCAGAGAATATTTCAAAAATATAAAAGGAGCAAACGGCTCCTTTATTGCCGTGGAAGGCGGAATAAAGCGGCTGTATTCCTATACACGGTCTACCGGTTATCGAGACTTTGCCGGACTGGGGTGGATTCTTCTGGTGGGGCATGACGTCGCCGAAGTATTGCAACCCGCAATTATGTTGAAAAACCGCATGATAGCCGCCTCCCTGGTGCTGATTCTTTTAAGCATGGTTATCGCCTCTTTCTTTTATGCTTTTATCTCCAAAGCAGAAGCGCAGATCCAACGGCAGAGTGCCATTCTGGATGCCATCAACAGAATGTTCAGAGAAGCATTGGCGTGCGATAAAGAAGAAGATCTGGCGCTCATATGCCTTGCGATCACCGAGGAATTGACCGCCAGCAAGTTCGGCTTTATAGGCGAGATAACCCCGAAAGGTCGCTATAACTGCCTGGCTTTGAGTGATCCGGGATGGGAAGCCTGCCGGGTGCCGGAATCCCACGCCCCACTATTAATGAAGAACATGAAAATAAGCGGAATCTGGGGACGGGTACTTCAAGACGAAAAATCCCTGATATCCAACGATCCCGCTTCCCACCCCGACCGCGTTGGTCCTCCTCCGGGCCACCCCCCCATAACTTCTTTTCTGGGAGTTCCCTTGAAACACAACGGTAAGACCATCGGCCTGATTGCTTTGGGCAACAAAAAAGGCGGCTATACCCTGCATAACCAGCATGCCGTGGAAACCTTATCCGTTGCCGTGGTGGAGGCGCTGATGCGCTACCGCGTAAAAGAAGAGCTTAGAGAATACCGCCATCACCTTGAAGATCTGGTGGAAGCGCGTACCGCCGAACTTAAAGAATCCAACCAGCGGCTTCAGGCCATGATCGTCGAGCGGATACAGACCGAAGAGGCCCTCAAGGAAAGCGAAGAGAAGTACCGTTCCATTCTCGACAGTATCGAAGACGGCTACTGGGAAGTCGATATTGACGGGAGCTACACCTTCTTCAATGATGCCATGTGCAGGATACTCAGGTACCCTAAAGATGAATTAGCGGGCATGAATAATCGTAAATACATGGACAAAGAAAACGCCAAGAAAGTTTTTAAAACCTTTAACAATGTTTACCGTACAGGAATATCTACAAGAGCACTCGACTGGAAGCTCATCAGAAAAGACGGTTCTGAATGTTTTATTGAAACGATGGTATCTCTGATGAAAAATCCGGACGGACAGCCAACAGGTTTTCGAGGTGTTGCCCGCGATATCACCGAGCGCAAGTTATCTGAAATGGAAAAAAAGAAGATGGCAGCGCAGCTGCAGCAGGTCGAACGTATGGAGTCTTTAGGCACGCTTGCCGGCGGGGTTGCCCATGACTTCAACAACCTGCTCATGGGTATCCAGGGGCGCACCTCTTTGATGATGATAGATGAAGATTTTACCCACCGCCATCTCGAACATCTGCGGAGTATCGAAGAATATGTTGTAAATGCTACTGACCTTACCAAGCAGCTTTTGGGTTTTGCCAGGGGCGGAAAATACGAAGTCAAACCGTCAAACCTGAACGAACTGGTTAAAAACAACTCTGAAATGTTCGGCCGCACCAAAAAAGAGATTACGATTCACTCGAAATTTCAGGAAAATATCTGGCCGGTCGCGATTGACCGGGGACAGATCGAGCAGGTTTTGTTGAACCTCTATGTCAATGCCTGGCATTCAATGCCCGGAGGCGGAGATCTATACATTGAAACAGAAAATCTGATTCTGAACAAACAATATGTCGAATCCTATCAAAAAGATGCCGGCCGATATGTTAAGATTACGATTACCGATACCGGCATCGGGATGGATAAAGCCACGCAAACAAAAATATTTGAACCCTTTTTTACTACCAAAGAAATGGGCAGGGGAACCGGCTTAGGGCTGGCTTCCGTGTACGGAATTATCAACAATCATGATGGCTTTATAAGCGTTTACAGTGAAAAGGGGATCGGCACAACTTTCAATATTTTCCTGCCGACTTCGGAAAAAGAAGTCGTAGAAGAAAAGAGGCCGTCTGATGATATTGCAGGAGGTACGGAGACCGTTCTTATTGTTGATGACGAACAGATGATTATTGATGTCAGCAAAGCTCTGCTGGCAAAGATGGGATACAATGTGCTGACTGCCGGAGGAGGAAAAGAAGCCCTTGAAATTTATAAGGCGTATAAACTCAAGATAGATCTTGTGATCCTTGATATGATTATGCCGAATATGGGGGGTAGCGAAACCTTTGACCAACTCAAAGAGATCAACCCGGATGTTAAGGTTCTGCTTTCAAGCGGCTATAGCGTCGATGGTCAGGCCACGGAAATATTGGAGCGAGGTTGCAGCGGCTTTATTCAAAAACCTTTCAATATGAAAAGTCTATCCCAAAAATTAAGAAATATTCTGGATAAGAAATGATTTCCAAATATTCTGTATATCCTTTCCATTGACACAAAATCACCATTAACCTATACTGCTTTTGCGCTCAATCCTTGATGGCGTCGTAAAAACTCACGAATTCAACTATAGAAGGTTTATAACAGAGTGATTTCATTCCGGCAATACTTAAGCCTGCTTGGTGGTTTAGCTCTATTATTGTTCGTTTTATCCGGGTGCGCGGGATTTGGTAAACGGCTGGAGTCTCCCCGAATTACGCTTGCCAATATTAAAGTTCAGGAAACAAAGGTTTTAGAGACAGTTTTCCAGATCGAAATCCGTGTATTTAATACCAATGAAGTTGCACTTGAAGTGAAAGGGATCGAGTGCGATATTGAACTCAATGGCAAGCATTTTGCCACGGGCGTCTCTAAGGCGGAAACAAAAATCCCTTCCTATGAAACCACTTTGATCCCCATGACAATGTATTCCTCGATTTTGGATATAGTCATAGGGTTAAAAGGTTTATCCAATACAGTCAAACTCAAATATAGAATTACGGGGAAGCTCCGTCTTGGTAAAGGAGCTGTGCCGGCAATTATCCCATTTCAGTCTCACGGAGAGTTACCTTTGGGAGGGTTGTCGGTTCCCAATAATACCTAAAACCTGCACAAACTGTTTTTGAAAAGAAATATGGTTAAAAAAATAATTTCAGGCGGTCAAACCGGTGCTGACCAGGCTGCCCTCAATGTTGCTATAAAGCTTGGAATTCCCCATGGCGGCTGGATACCTAAGGGAAGATTGACGGAAAACGGTCCGCTGGAGGACAAATATCAACTTCAGGAAATGGACAGCACCAATTATAATAAACGGACCGAACAGAATGTGATCGACTCAGACGGCACCTTGATCATATCCCACGGCATACTCACAGGCGGATCAGAGTTTACGCGGGAGATGGCTATTCAACACAACCGTCCCTGGCTTCATGTGGATCTGAATAAATCCATTGCTTTTCATGCCGCCCAAGAAATAAAGTCCTGGATCAAGGAACATAAAATTGGAGTTCTGAACGTTGCCGGACCCAGGGCAAGCAAGAACAAGAAGATATACAAGGCCGCGGCGGATATCCTGGAGACCGCTTTCTACCTGGATATTGTCGGCAGCTCCGGACCGGACTCTACCGACTTTGCCGCCGGGAGCTTTGCAGGCATGAAAAACGACAATCTGCCGCGGACCGTAGACCAGGCCGTTGACAAGCTGCTGGCGCAACTCTCATTGAGAGAGAAAACCATGATCGCGAACATTGCGGAAGAAAATTTGCAGAATCTCTATCACTCTCTGGAAGAATACATGCGCAACGAATTTATGTTGTGGCTTGAAAATAAGGAATTAATGCAATCGTGCCGCTCGCTTTCCGGAAAGCATGATCTTGACGGATATAACGCCGCCCTGGTGATCATCAAAACGTTATGGATCAGACTGCAACAGACCAATGTTTTGCGCATTGTCAAATAGTTTCTATCCGGAAATGGTCTAAAGCCTTAAACACGATGGGTGCCCAATGCAGAAAGGTGCTATATGCTGAACGTTATTTTTGTATGTACGGGTAATATCTGCCGGAGTCCCATGGCAGAAGGATTTCTGCGCCACAAGTGGCAGGAGATGGGACGCCAAGACCTGAATGTCTCATCCATGGGTACTCACGGACTGGATAGCTCTCCGCCCGAG
>JABMQM010000413.1 GCA_013203195.1 Desulfobacteraceae bacterium
AACGGGCATAACGGGCAAACGGGCACAACTTTGTAACTTTAGCTCACTTTAAACTTTAGTTCACTTCAAACTCTTGTAGCGTAGAACGCCTTAATCTTTTCCACCACATAGGCCTGCTGATCATCAGACATCTCGGGATATACAGGCAGGGCCAGGGTGTGGCCGGCGGCGTGTTCGGCTGCAGGGAAGTCCCCTTTTTTGTAATTCAGTTCCAAAAAGCATTCCTGTAAATGCAGAGGGAGCGGATAGTATACCTCCGTGCCGATGCCGGCATCATTCAAAAACCTGCGCAGCTCGTCTCTTTTGGCCTTGACGCTGATGACAAACTGATTATACACGTGGCGGTCCTGGCTTTCAGCAGGAATCCGGACGACATCATCAAGTCGGGCTAAAGTAAATAATTCTCTGTATTTGCGTGCGTTTTCCCGGCGGGCATAAGTCCAGTCTTCAAGATATTTCAACTTTACACAAATAACGGCCGCCTGCAGTGCGTCCAGCCTGAAATTTCCGCCTATTAGCGGATGATAATATTTAGGGCCGGAACCATGAACCCGCAGCGTGCGCACTTTATCGTAAAATTCGTCTGTATTTGTTGTGACAGCCCCTCCATCACCAAAAGCGCCCAGATTTTTGGAAGGAAAAAATGAAAAGCAGCCGAAATCACCCATGGAGCCTGCCCGCCGCCCTCGGTATTCGGCCCCGATGGCCTGGGCGGCATCCTCTATAACCACAAGATTGTTGTCAGCGGCAACCTTTAAGATTGGATCCATGGTCGCACACTGGCCATAGAGATGGACCGGAATAACGGCTTTAAGACTTGCCGACTCCGCGCTGGTCATAGCAGATAAGAGACTTTCTAAATGTTCGCAGGAGATATTATAAGTATCAGGATCAATATCGACAAAAATCGGTCTGGCCCCTGTTCGGGTTATGGACCCGGCTGTTGCAAAAAAAGTATAGGGTGTTGTAATAACAGTGTCTCCCGGTCCGATTTCAGCGGCCATCAGTGCAATCAGCAGCGCATCAGTTCCGGATGAAACGCCCACGGCGTGCTTTGAAGAGCAATAGGCAGCAATCTCCTTTTCAAGCCTCTCAACCCGGGGGCCAAGGATAAAATACTGGCTCTCAAAGACTTCATCCGTTACTTTCAGGATCTCTGCCCTGATGGTTTGATACTGAGCTTTCAAGTCGAGTAAAGGTACTTGCATTTGTGCTTTTTCCCGTAAAAAAAGTTATAAATGATCCTGTCCCAGGGGATCAGGCTTTGGTTTGCCCCTGAAAGGGGCTTCGCTCCTGCAAATTGGACAAGTTCGAAGTGACTAAAGTTATGGAGTCGCTTTGCTCCGCTGTTTTATATAATTGACAGAATTCCTTAACTTTAGATCACTTTAAACTTTAGTTCACTTCCAGCTCTTTTGGAGATGATCCAAAAATTACTTCCTGTTTTTTGTGTGCCTGCTCGAGTTATGCCTTATGGAAGATGTGGCCGGGCTGCAAACAGTTTCAACAGCATTATAGCCAAGCAGCCCGTTAACCTCCCGGGCCAGAGGCCGGCCGGCCTTTAATTGCAAGGTATTCGGCAGAGCGATAATCGTCTCTGTCTTTCCGGGACTCAGCAGGTGAACATACCCCTGGCATGATCCCGGATGTTTTTGAAATATTTTATGCAATTGAATCAACAATGCTTTATCCGTATTGCTAATGTCAAGATTGAATTGAATGCTTGCGCTCCAGGTCTCTTCGGCTTTTTTTATGGGTATGATTATATCCGCCAAAATTTTTGCCGAGTTTTCATCCTTTTGCAGCTGCCCCTGAACGATAATAGGATTATCATCGATAAGCAAATCATAAACTTTTACATATACTGAAGAAAAGACCACAACTTCAACCGAGCCGCGCAGATCCTCAATGGCCACAAAAGCCATCAAATCGCCCTTTTTGGTCTTGATTGTTTTGGTATTTCTGACCAGGGCGCCGATTCTGACAATTTCTCCGTCATTGCGTTCCTGCAATCCCACAGAGTCGGTATTGGTGAACTTTTCCAGTATATCCTCATGTCTGGACAATGGATGCCCGCTAATATAAAAACCCAGCGATTCTTTCTCAGACGCCAGCATCTGTTTTTCATCCCATTCTTCGATCACCGGCACCGGCGGCAAGTTGATAACCGGCCGGCTGCCCTGAATGTCAAACAATCCCATCTGTGGATCCGACCGCTCCCTCTGGAGCCTCTGCCCATATTCAAGACTCTCTTCCAAAGACGCCGTCATCCGACTGCGGTACTGCCCGGTGGAATCAAAGGCACCGCATTTAATAAGGCT
The DNA here is from genome assembly GCA_013203195.1 of Desulfobacteraceae bacterium. GTDB lineage: Bacteria > Desulfobacterota > Desulfobacteria > Desulfobacterales > UBA11574 > Desulfatibia_A. The sequence goes on from JABMQM010000413.1 coordinate 2,322, forward strand.
TTCGACAACACGTTTGTTCACTTTTTTCAGATCAACACGATCGCAAAATTCAAACAATGAGTTGAATTTTCCATCTTTTCTGGCCTCAATAATGCCATCAATGGCACTTTCGCCGACGTTCTTAACAGCCACAAGTCCGAATCTTATTTTTGAACCGGAAACGGTAAATTCCTTGCCGCTTTCATTGATATCCGGCGGAAGGACCTCAACGCCCTGACTGCGACATTCGGCTATATATTTGACGACGCCGTCAATGGAATGCATTTCACTGGTAAGCAGTGAAGCCATGAACTCCACGGGAAAATGTGCTTTAAGAAAGGCGGTTTGGTATGCAATCAGCGCATAGGCGGCACTATGAGACTTGTTGAACCCGTACCCCCCGAACATTTCCATGAGAGAAAAGATTTTACCGGCTTTGTCGGTTGGTATGTCTTTGGCTGTGGCACCCTGCATAAAACGCTCGCGGTGCTCGGCCATTATCTTTGGTATTTTCTTTCCCATGGCCTTTCTCAAATCGTCGGCTTCAGCCATGGAATAATCTGCCAGGTCACCGGCAATGTTCATAACCTGTTCCTGATAAACAATAACGCCGTATGTTTCTTTAAGAATCGGTTCTAATTGGGGTACACTATATTCGACCGCTCTTTTACCATGCTTTCTTTCCACAAAATCATCCACCATACCACTTTCAAGGGGGCCGGGACGATATAGAGCAACCAGTGCAATAACCTCATCGAAAGTTTCCGGTCTGAGCCTGACGAGCAGGTCTTTCATACCGCTGCTTTCAAGCTGGAAAACACCGGTAGTATTACCGGACGCAAGCAGACGGTAAGTGTCAGGATCATTTAAATCGAGGCTTAAAAGGTCGGGCGGGCTGCCGCCCTGTGCGGCAATAAGCGCAAGGGTACCCGCAATCACCGTCAGGTTGCGCAGGCCCAGAAAATCAAATTTCACCAGCCCTATCTTTTCGACACAGTTCATGTCGAACTGAGTTACAACCTCACCCTTTTTGCCTTTGTAAAGCGGAAGATATTCCACCAGCGACCGGTCGGCGATGACAACACCGGCTGCATGGGTTGAGGCATGCCGCGGGAGCCCTTCGAGGACACGGCAGATGTTGATCAAATCGGCAATTTCAGGTTTCTCCCGCACCAGATCTTTAAGTCGCGGTTCCTGCTGAAGAGCTTCGTCAAGGCTGATATTTAATACATCCGGAATCATCTTGGCAATGGCATCCACCTCAAAAAGCGGAATATCCAAAGCCCGGCCTACGTCACGAATTACGGCCCGGGTCTTGAGTTTTCCGAAAGTGATGATCTGAGCCACAGAATCATTGCCACCGTATTTATCTACCACATACTTAAAGACTTCTTCCCTTCCATTGATGCAAAAATCAACATCAATGTCCGGCATGCTTTTGCGAGCCGGGTTGAGAAAACGCTCGAAAATCAGGCCATGCTCCAAGGGATCTAGGTCCGTGATTCCGAGTGAATAGGCCACGAGGCTCCCGGCCGCCGACCCCCGGCCGGGTCCCACAGGAATATTCTGATCTTTTGCATAGCGGATAAAATCGGCCACAATCAGAAAATAACTGGCAAAATCCATGGAATTGATGAGGCCGATTTCATACGCAATCCTTTCGATATAGGGTTTTTCATCAATATCTGGGTTCTTGGCCTTTATAATCTGCAGTTTTTTTTCCAGGCCTTGCCGGGCACTGGCTTCAAAAAGTTCCTCCAGTGTCTGTTCCGTGGGTGCTTCAAATTTGGGAAAGTGATAATTATTAAAGTCGAATTCAAGATGACAGCGTTTGGCAATATCCACGGTGTTATCAAGGGCACCCGGATAGTTTTTGAAAGCGGCATGCATCTCGGTTTTTGATTTAAAATAAAGCTGGTCGGTTCCAAACTTTAAGCGTTGCGTGTCGTCAACGGTCTTGCCGGTCTGGATACACAAAAGTACATCATGAGCCCGAACATCTTCCTTGTTGAGGTAATGGCAATCATTGGAGGCAACCAACGGAATGGAAAGTCTTTTGCTCATATCCAACAGCGCCTGATTCACTTCTTCCTGAACTGCGATACCGTTGTTTTGAACTTCAAGAAAAAAATTGCCTTCACCAAAGATGTTAAGATAAAAGCGTGCCGCTTCATCAGCCTGCTCTGGTTTGCCTTCCTGAACGAGCCTGGGAATTGCACCGTGCAGACAGGCCGACAGACCGATAAGACCGGTGCTGTGCTGCTTTAGAACATCTTTATCTATGCGGGGTCTGTAGTAAAATCCCTGGAGCTGGGCTATGGTGGCCAGCCGGCACAGATTGCGGTATCCCTCCTGATTTTCAGCCAGAATAATCAGGTGGGTCAGCCCTTTATTGTCCTGCGGGGTTCGATCTGAGATACTGCGAGGCGCCACATAGAATTCGCACCCTATGATCGGTTTTATTCCGGCTCTGTGGGCTTTTTGATAAAACTCTAAGATGCCAAACATGGTGCCGTGATCGGTAATGGCCACAGCTTCCATATCAAAATCACGGGCTCGTTTTAAAAGAGGATCGATCCGCAGGGCACCGTCTAAAAGACTGTACTCGGTATGAACATGCAGATGAACAAAATCGGGGGGCGTATCTGGCATATTGATTTAAATCTAAAAAACTTGGTCATTTGAGATAGATCAAAGATATCTGGCTTCGCCAATGACTTTAAAAGTGCCTTAAGTTTAAAGTGAGCTAAAGTGCACTAAAGCTAATGTATTCTGTCAATTTTATATGAATAAATGGAGCAAAGCGACACCTTAACTTTAGGCA
>JABMQM010000414.1 GCA_013203195.1 Desulfobacteraceae bacterium
CCCCGGGGTTTTCCGGCTACAGCCGCTGTATGAATGATGACAAAACCGTCGTCATTACCGACATCGGCCAATACGAAATCACCCGCATTGTCCATCAATGATTCAAAATCAAGGAAACCGCCCCTTGCGGATCCCAGGTTAAAGTAATGATTCACCGAGGAGAGTTTGTCTTGACAGTCTTTGATCAGTTCCTGGAATTCTTGATCGGCAAATACGGCCACAGGTCCACAATCTTTAAGATTGTAACCGACTTCCTCGGCAGAAAGTCTCCAATTGACAGGCAGCATGATGGCTCCAACGGCCGCTGCCGCTCCATAAAGGAGAAAATATTCAAGGCTGTTTTTACCCAAAACCCCGATGCGATCACCTTTACGGATGCCGGCTTGCTGCAGGCCGCCGGTCAGACGATCGACCTTCTCCTTATACCGGGCAAATGTTAACGTACTGCCGCCGTCAGCCTCGAACCAGGCTGGTTTGTTGCTGAAACTGACCGCATTGCGCTGGATCAAATCATATATGGTAAAATCATAAAGTCCCATGTCACCCTGGCCTCAATCGTCTTTTTTAAGGTTTAAAAACGGTATTATTTTAGATCGATTAAATCAGCGAAGTTTCAGAGGTGATCCGATTTTAACCGTGTAACTGTCTGAGGGTATTAGTGAGCGTTAGGGAAAAGCAGCGCATTACAAGCAATCTTGTAGCAGGTAAACCACAACAATAGAGGATTTGCCTTATTCAAGGATTGACCCCTGCTTTTTCTTTACGCGCACTTATGCCTGAGTTTTACACGGTTAAAATCGGATTGCCGCTGAAACGGTCATTTATTTTAAAAAGCTAACCGCTCCACATGTTCCGGGGTAACGTAGATTCATAACCCGGAACATGTGGTCGGCGGCTCTTAAATGTTTACATCTCTAAAATTTAAAACGCTCAGCTTGGGTTAAGGAAACGTAGCGTTGAAGGAGACCACTTTGCTCAGACCGTCGGCCTTGATAATAGCCGAGCCCGCCTGCACTTGGACGGGGACGGTGTATTCCGCAATTCCGCTCCACCAGGCTTCGAGTTGAGCCCAAACATTGGTGTTCTTTTCCTTCAGCTTGAAACCGCCGGTAACCAGCAGGCTCAAAAGTGACTGCCGCACATCAAAGTGGGCATGCACCCTGACCTGGTTGGTTTGACCTGCGGGTATCCACTGCGTTGCCGTGGTACTGACCGTATTTAACACAAAACCCTCGAAGGCAATGTCAAATTGAAGCTTCTCCATCATTACCGGGAACTCATTGGGATTTTCAATGTTAAACGTAAACGCCAGATCAAGCGGCGCGCCCACGTTGTCCGGTTTTCCCTTGGTGGGCGTTACTTTATTTGAAAAATACCAATATCCGAAGGCATGCGCCACTTCCATGGAGTCCAGGGTGACCACCGGTGCCTTAAAGTTTTTTTCGGTCGGCTTTACTTGCATGCCGACACAGCCAAACAACAGTGCGGCGACAATTGCTACACTAAAACATAACACTAACGATTTTTTTCGCATTTTTTCCTCCCTTATTCAATTCAAGGGTTAGGTTAGCCATCTTTTCCTGCGCTTGTAGTGCTTCACATCCCGAAAACTTTTTCGACCCCCAACATCGGTCAAGCCCAGATAGAAGTCCTTAATATCCGGGTTTTCCAAGAGTTTTTCGGCGGTGTCGTCCATAACAATGCGGCCGTTCTCCATCACATAGGCATAGGGAGCGACACTCAAGGCCAGCTTGGCATTCTGTTCCACTAAAAGGATCGAGATATTCTCATCTTGATTGAGCCGGGTAATAATATTAAAAATTTCATGGATTAAAAGCGGTGCCAGCCCCATGGAGGGCTCATCCAGAAGGATCAGCTCGGGACTGGTCATCAGGGCACGCCCGACAACCGTCATCTGCTGCTCACCGCCGCTGATGAAGCCGGCGGTTTCATTGCGCTTTTCCTTCAGGCGCGGAAAATAGTTATAAACCATCTCCAGCCCTTCCTTGAGGGACCGGCCGTACTTGCGCATGTGAGCTCCCACTTTCAGGTTCTCTTCTACGGTCAGATGCTCAAATACACGGCGTCCTTCAATAACCTGGACGATGCCCATTTTGGCGATCTTTTCTGCACCCATCTTGTCGATGCGCTGTCCCATGAATTCAATCGACCCGTCGGTAACCTCGCCGTTTTCGTGTTTCAACAGACCCGAAACCGCTTTCAGGGTCGTACTCTTACCGGCGCCATTGGCCCCCAGAAGGGCCACAATACTCCCTTTGGGGATCTCAATGGAGACACCTTTAATGACCAGAATGACCTCGTGATACTTGACCTCAATATTATTGATCTTTAAGATCGATTCTTGATTCGACAAAGCCTTAAAACCTCCTTGGGGGTGGGGATATTACCAGCCGATCCAATCGTTAGCCCATTTTTGCGGCCAACGTTTTTTCAGATCTACCGAATCGAACAACTGGAATTTACCGTTTTTGTATTCGTAAATTTTGGCTTCACTCTGGGATCTGTGGTCGGTAGCGGTAAATGTGCCAGGTGCAACACCCAAGCCGAGTTCATAATTTTTCATGGTTTCAAAACCTTTTTTCAGGATGCTTTCACCACTGAGATCCCCTGCTGCATCAGCACGCTTCAACGCTTCCGCAAGCCCGAGAACGCTGGCCCATCCCTGAACGGTATGGATGGTTCGTTTTTCCAGAGGAATGCCGGGGTTGTATCTTTTGGCATATTCAATCACCTTGTTCATAAGCGGTACATCCATTCCGAAAAAGGCCCAGGGCGCGCATCCGATGGCACCCTCGGCAGCTTTGCCCGCCAGTTTTGGCAGATTCTCGTCAAAACCCCAGTTTTTAATAATATGGTCCGCCCCTAGGTCGAGGGCATAAGCATCCCGTAATGTTGCTGCGACAGACATCACGGTGTTAGTATGCAAAACCACGTCGGGCTTAAAGTTTTTTAAGGCTAGAATCTGACTTTTAGTGTCAATGGCGAACAGGGAGACGCTCTGGTCAGGTCCGATCTCAAAACCCAGCATATTTGCCTGATCCTTGGCGGCCTTAATTGATGCACTGCTGAAAGGAGAAGCAAACATGTAACTCATGGCAATGCGAGGTTTGCGTTTGCCATAATCGGGCTTTTTCGGCCACTTCTTGTCAAACCATGCCGTAATGAGACCGCGGGATTGCGTTGAATAGTCGGTTGCAAAGAAAAGGTTGTAGGGCGTCTTTTTAGGATCAGTCAGGTGGCCGGAATAGGAAGCCGAAACATAAGGCATCTTATCTCTGGTCACCGTGGGTGAAAGCGCTTCGGTGTCACCGGTTCCCCATCCCAAAATAGCCACAACCTTAAGCCTTTTGAAAAGCTTGTACTTGGTAAGGGCCTCGGGAATTCGATAACCATAATCGAATTGATAAAGTTTAATTTTTTTGCCGTTGATACCGCCGGTGTCATTTATGTAGTGAATAGCTTCGGCAATGCCCAGGGCATAATCTTTGCCAACATCCGAAGTTGCTCCGGTCATGTCATTGAGCGATCCAACTTTTATGGTTGCAGCCTCTGTGTTGGCAGAAAATCCCGCCACGAGGGCCACACTCAATAGTAATACAAAAACTTTGGATAACACAGTTCTAATACTCATACTTTTTCCCCCTTTTTCAGAGAGTATCCTTGCCAGTGGGTTTCTGCCAAATTTTATAAAATTATCACCTCCCTTGTTTTTGGTTAATTGATTGTTGGGTTGATTCGTTGTAAAAAAAACAAATTACCAGAGCCAATTCTTATAAATACAAAGTGCTTTGTTTTTGGTGACTTGCCGACAATGATGTTAACTTACTATTACACCATTTGACCATTTAACCAAAGGGCTAATACGAAAAAGGCCAAAGGTTGAAATAGTTTTTCATTTGCCACCAGCGGTAGGCCAGACCGTTGGGTTCAAAAATCATAAAGGCACAGATGGACAGGCCGAAAGCGGCTTCTTTAATAAACAAAAAAACCATTAATAGATTGGAATAGGAATAGCCCAGGGGTATACCTGCCAGTTGCAATAATACCAACACCCCGCCCA
>JABMQM010000415.1 GCA_013203195.1 Desulfobacteraceae bacterium
CCTCTGCCATGTCGAAAATTTCTTTAACGAAATCGAATTCCTGGTAAAAGTCCTGACCCGTACCAACAGCCTGAGATCCCTGGCCGGGAAATAAAAACACGGTTTTTTTCAAAACAACCTCCTTTTGCGAGTTGCGAGTTGCGGGTTCCGGGTTGCGCGGGCAAAGTAAGCCATAAAAAATATGTCAGCGCTCGTCTCGCATGTCCGCGGCTAATTTAATGAAAATATTTTTAACCCGTAACCCGTAACGCGATTTATTCGTCCAGTCCAAAAAGTTTTCTTGTAATATCAAGATGATCAGATTTTTCACCATGGTCCTCATTGCTTTTAAGCAAGCGGGTCGGGTCATGCAGGATTTTATTGACCATGGCGTTCGCCATCCTTGTAATAGCCTGGTGATCTTGATCCGACAAATGGCTTAAAGACTGCAGGGTTTTTTTGATTTCCGTTTCTGCAATAGAATTCATTTTTTCCCTCAACGCAACGATGGTGGGAACCGCGCTCAGGTTCTCATACCACTGCCGGAAATGAATTACAGACTCATCGACAATTCTTGCACCTTTGATCGCTTCGCGGTTGCGCTCTTGGATATTTTCTTCGATGATCCCTTGTAAGTCATCGATATCATAAACATAAGCATTGTTAAGCCGGTTTATGGCCGGATCGATATCGCGCGGCACGGCAATATCGATAAAGAAAAGAGGGCGGTTGCGCCGGATGCGCATGATTCCTTTGACTTGATCACGGGTGATAATAAAATCAGGCGACCCTGTTGAGCTGATGATAATATCCACAATCTGCAGACAGTCTACGATTTCTTCAAATCGAACGGCCTGGCCGTTGAATTTTTGAGCCAGCTTTACCCCGCGCTCGAAAGTTCTGTTGGCAACAAAGATATCACCGGATTTGTTTCGAAGCAGGTGTTCCACGGCCAGTTCAGCCATTTCGCCAGCTCCGACGAGCAACGCTTTTTTGCCTTCAAGGGAACCGAATATTTTTTTACCTAATTCGATAGCCGCATAACTTATCGATACGGCATGGTCTCCGATTCCGGTTTCAGAGCGCACACGCTTTGCTACGAAAAAAGCGCGATGCAGCAGTCGGTTTAAAAGAACACCGGAAGTCTTTTTTAAGGAGGCGGTATGATAAGCTTCTTTGATTTGTCCCAGGATCTGGGGTTCTCCCACCATCATTGAATCGAGACTGGCGGCGACCTTGAAGATATGGCGCACAGCTTCATCGCCGCAGTGGGTATAAAGGGCTTGTTCAAATTTAGCTACCGGCAGTTTTTTGGAAGCAGACAGGTACGTTTTGGCGGTTTCCGCAGCTTTGGTTTGGTTTTCGGTGGCCAGTAAAATTTCAACCCGGTTGCAGGTGGAAATAACCATCACTTCACTGATTACCGGCGATGCTTTAAATGTTTCCAGGGCGGCAAGGGTCTCTTCGTTCGAGAAAGCAAGGCATTCCCTGAGCTCTATAGGTGCTGTTTTGTGATTTATGCCTAATAAAACAATCTCATCCATGACGCTTTACCAGCGGGTAAATTCTCCGTGATGCCCCTTTAACAGGAAGTTGACACCAAAAAAAGTAAATAAAACGGCTGCAAAGCCAATTATGGCCATAACTGCAGCTCTGCGCCCGCGCCACCCGGCGATAAGGCGCTGATGGAGCAAAGCAGCATACAAAAGCCAGGTTATACCCGCCCAGACCTCTTTGGGATCCCAGCTCAAGAATTTACCCCAGACCAATTTGGCATACACGAAACCGGACACAAGGCCTACAGAGAGCATGGTAAAACCGGCGACGATACATCCATACCCGGTGGAATCAAGCAGCTCCAAAGAAGGGAGTCGTCTGAAAAAAAAACCGTGATGTTTGGTCTTAATGGCGTGTTCCTGGACGAGATATAAAAGCCCCACTCCGCAAGCCAGAGCAAATGAGGCTTCACCGATAAACACTGCGATAATATGAACAATAAACCAGAGGTTGTTATAAATGTTTTCAACCTGCACCGGTTCCTTGGGCAGCCGGGATGCAAGCGCCATGACAATGGTCAAAAGCGGAGCAGCATATATCCCCAGAATCTTAAGCTTGAATTTATATTGCAAGATCAGAAAAACACCGGCAATGGCCCAGCAGGCTATCGAGAGCGTTTCAAAAAGGTTTTTAACGGGGATCTGTCCGGATTGAATAAACCCGTATGCAAGCGCCATGGTATGCAACACAAAACCGGCGGCGAGCAGGTAGTAGCCTGTTTGCTGAAGATAGTTTTTTTGCCGGAAAAGATAGGCAAAGTAGCCGGCTGTGCTCAGCAGGTAGAAAATGATTGTAATGAGAATAATAATTTCCACTTATGCCACCATTGGTGCGCGTTTTCACGAGTCTTACTCGTTCATTAATGATTCGAACTCGTACCCTTTGCCAAGAATTTTAAACAACAGGGCATTGATAGCTTCGTATTGATGCTCTTTAATCATAGCAACAAGATCCCCGTTGATCAGCTGTTCAAAAAGATGCTTATGGGCCTCCGGCCGGTGGTCCCGGCTTAACAGCTTTTTGCGGACAGCACCCATTAATTTTAGAAATTCGGCATATTCGTTTCCGAAAACCTTTGCGAGATCCTTGCGCAGTTTTTTTGCAAAAGCAGGGCTTTGGCCCGAAGTAGAGATAGCAATGATCAAATCCCCGCGGTTTACAATCGAAGGCAGAATAAAATTACACACTTCAGGGCGATCCGCTACATTGCACAGCATACCAAGATCTTCTGCGTTTGCATGAATTTGTCGGTTCAACTCCTGGTCGTCGGTTGCACTGCAAACCAGAAACATGCCGGCCAGATCAGCAAATCGGAAAGGTCGATTTTTCATCATGACTGAACCGTTATTGGCCAGTTCCTGCAAGTGTGCGCTTGCGGCCGGACTGACGACGGTTACATTGGCCCCGCAGTTCAAAAGGGTAGTCACCTTGCGAGTGCCGACGGAGCCCCCTCCCACCACTAAACAATTACGATTTTGTATGTCAAGACAGATTGGATAATATTTCATTTTGCAAATTCATCAAAGTTCTATCTTCATCAAGTCCTCTGCCAGAACCAGCGGACCGGCATAGGTTTTGCGGCATTCTTTTTCAATATCGACCTGATCGCATTCGGGATAAAAATGGGTCAGGACCAGTTGGCCGACATTGGATCGGGTTGCTATTTCGCCGGCCAGAGACGGTGTCAGATGTCCTTTAACTTTGAGGTCGTCGGGGTTGGCCGCTTCACAAATCAGAATATCGGCATTTTTGGAAAGCGTAACAAGGTCTTCGGAAAAGTCCGTATCTCCCGAATAGACGACCGCTTTGCCGCCGGCGCTGGTAATCCTGTAAGCGATACTGCCCTCAATGTGTTCCACGGGGCATGATGTAACTGTAAAATCATTAAAACGGCGAGTATCAACAGCGCTTTTGTCGAGCTCGACAATGCTGAATAATTCCGGATCAAGTTCTATCCAGTCTCCATATACCGCTGTTAAGCTTTTATAAAAGGCTGCAAAACCTTTGGCAGCTACGAAAGTAATAGGGATTCGCCGATGAGTTGTCCTCGAATATTTATTAGCAAACAAAAAGGAGACCAGCTCACCGGTATGGTCAGGGTGCAAGTGGCTGTAAAAAATATGCGAGATATCAAAAATAGTTTTACCGGCTTCAAGCAGGCGTCGCATTGTACCGGCGCCGGAATCAAACAGCAGCAGATTGTCGTTAATTTGCATAAGGACCGAACACGAACTGCGTCGCAGGGAAGGTACGCATGTACCCGAACCCAAAATGGACACATATATTTCGACACCTTGAGAAGTCATTGTTGACCTTGATATTCTCCAGAACTATTTTTTGTCGGCTTTTTTTTCTACCTGCCTGATAATCCACTGCAGCACCTTTTTTTCATCCTGGTGGTCAACCAGCGGCTTTAAGTTTTCATCTGGAATCTCAGCGCGCGCCATGCTTGTATGGCCGCCGGCAGAGCCGTAAAGGCCAAAGCTCTTGTGGGCCAATCTTCCGGCATTTTTGCGAACCCCGTCGTTTCTGAATACAATAATCAAAGTTTTATTATAGAAACCGGAAACGATGCTCCAGTTGACAGAATCGATCCGCATGAAAAAATCTGCAATGATAACACATACATCCGGGTTTACTGCCGCGCCCAGATGAACAAATATTCTGCCTTTGCGCCTGCGCATATTCGCAAGGGCGATTTTAAAATATTTGAGGAAATCTAGCCTAAACTCGGACAGCTCGATTTTGCGAACAAGATGGATATTGGCGTGCCGGTAAAGAAACTGAAAGGCCCGTATATCCTCAATCAGCGTTTGCCGCTCAAAATTCCCCGTATCTGTTTTAATGGCATAAAACAGGCCGGTTGCCAATTTGGCCGAAGGTTTGATTCTAGCGGCCCTTAAATACTCGGTCAGCATGCTGGCGGTGGCGCCGTATTTTGGGCGGATATCCAGATAGGGTGCCCGGACACCGGTTTCAGGATGATGGTCGATAATCACATCCGGCTTGATTTTTTTAAAAATTTCATTATGTTCCGGCTGGGAATCGACGATTACAAAGCGGCTGAAGCGACTTGCATCGATTTCATCGATGTAAACAAGCGCGACTCCCAAAAGCCGGATCATGGCGATGTTATCCGGACGTTTGATGACATTGATGTTGGATATGGTTA
>JABMQM010000416.1 GCA_013203195.1 Desulfobacteraceae bacterium
ACCTCTTTGTAAATAAAGTCAAAGTCGATATACTTTGTAACTTTTCTTAAGATGTGATTTTTAGGTACACGCTGGTCGAGGCTAAATTTTGTGTAAAACAACTTTTTATGAACTCTTTGCTGGCGTCCCATCATGATGATAATACTCCGCTAAAGTCTTATTTGACAGTACTTTAGCAGTTATTATCATTCTAATCAATCGCTATTTAAGCATTTGCAACAATTTATTTGAAGAGATATTAAGTGTTTATCTATAATTAATCACATTCAATCTAAAGGAAATTGGACTTGGAAATCGATTTGGGCTATAGCCCGTCAAAAGTTGATTATTACTCGTTCGACCTTGAGGCTCTCGACAGCATGATAGACCCTGATTATCCCAATGAGAGCTGGATGAATTAAAAAAACGGTGTTCGGTTCCGCAGGGCAGGTACGCACAAACATGCCGCAAAACGGTGTTTTTTGATAGGCTAAGGACAAAATCAGAATGTTGACCTTTAATCACGATAATGCTTAAAAGGAGCCAGGTCAGCAAAGCCCACATTTATAAGCCTCTGGCTTATCTTGTTGCGCCACATGGGCAGTACCACAAGCCTCATTTTTCAATAGACCTGACTCTAAAAAGCAAGTTCTTATCAACCAACATCAGGCCTATCCAGCTTGAAATTTATATCCTACTCCGGCCACGGTTACAATATATTCCGGTTTTTCTATTTCCGGTTCTATTTTTTTTCTAAGGCGCTGCACGTGGACGTCAACCGCACGACTGGATTGATATAACTGTGAATCCCGCCAGATCTGCCGCTGGATGAAATCCCGGGAAAGGACCTCATCCGGATAGGAAACAAAAAGCTCCAGCAATTCGAATTCGGTCTTGGTCAATTTGATACTTTCTCCCCGGACATGGATCGTTCGTGATTTAAAATTTATGGAAAGATCTTTAAGTTCATATTGTTCCTTTACCAGACTGCGCTCTACTCGCTTGAAAATGGCTTTGATTCGGGCCGAAAGTTCTAAATAGTTAAAGGGTTTGACCATATAGTCATCTGCCCCAAACTCCAGTCCCAATACTTTGTCTGAAATTCTGTCCCGGGCGGTCAGCATGATAATGGGAAAATCGAATTCTCTACGGATGATCTCGCAGGCTTTGATTCCGTCGATATCCGGCAGGTTCAAATCAAGAATAATTAAGTCAGGCCTGGTAGTTTTGGCAATATGTAGGCCCGTGCTGCCGTCAAATGCAGACAATACTTCATAGCCGTCCAGTTCAAGATTGCCCTTTATGGTTTTGACAATATCTTTATCATCGTCAACAACCAGGATGCTCTTTCGGGGTTTTTGAGTTATATTGCTCATGGGGATACTATTCCTAAAGGCCTCAACCTATACTATCGGAATAAAAAAGAAATTTGTCACGAAAGCACGAAAATTTTATTACTATTTCGTGTTTTTATGATTATCCTTTAAATATTTTGCCACAAAAGCACGAATTTGGCAATTAACAGATTAAATTAAATTTGGCACTACTCATCCTTTGGTGCAAGAATTTTTTCGATAAGTTTACAAAACCGTTACACCTTTAACACCACACTTACATCATTTTCTGTTATTAGCTTAATATCCCAATCCAATAATACCGATTGTATCCGAATGCTCATCTGAAAGAAGAAAATAAATGGCTGAAACTACAGCGCGAGGGTTTCCCTTAAAATATTTGCTCTTCCCCCTGGGAATTGCCGTAATTATCTTTTTTATGTCCATATCCATGGCCCGAACATCGACTACCGAGTTTTGCGTCTCTTGCCACGAAATAAAAACCCATAAAAAGGAACTTGAGAAGTCAAGCCATGCTGTAGACAAGGATAAAAATCCGATCCAGTGCTATCAGTGTCATATTCCAAGCGGGATCGGGCCTAAATACTTAACGGTAAAAATTTTATTGGGGGTGAAAGATTTTCTGGTTCACAACTTTGGAGATCCTGAGAATCTTAACCGTAGAGAGATGCAAAAAGTTGCCCGACGGTTCATCCCCGACGAAAACTGCCTGGCCTGCCATAACGATCTTACTAAAAATGTGAAGGATAAGGAGCTTTCTGAAATTGGAAAGCTGTGTCACGAAGCCTATCAGGGGAAAAACGGAACCTCCAAACGTGGGTGCGCAGGCTGCCACTTTAATATGGCTCATCTTCCCAAATTTGATCGTCGATTCTTTTTCAACACCGAATTTGCTAAGAGGCTGCCCTTAAAAGAGGAGCAACAGCAATGACGCTTGAGTCTAAAACGCAAAATGGAAATCGTTTTAAAAAGCGGCTGATTATCGCTCTGGCAGGGATCGCGGCATTCGGTATCTCATATTTTATTTACTTTAACCTGGCGTTTCCTGAAGTAAAATGTGCCGCAGTTAAACATCTAGAGAGTCCCGATACCGTTTCTGATTGTTTTGAATGTCATATCAAAGCCACACCTAAAATCGCTCAAGATTGGTACGAGAGCAAACACGGTATAATGCTGGTGAAATGCTTTGTCTGTCACGGCCAACCTGACGGCAAAGGGTCCGTGCCCTATGCGATTGATCCTGATGTGGATGCCACATGTAGAAAGTGTCACGATCCCAGCATTCAGAAAATGGAAGCAAAGTATGGCTTGGAGCCAAAATGCAATGGCTGTCATCCTTTTCATAACAACTCGCTCCACCATAAGGCCTATGTCAAATCGATTGCCAAGAAAACTGTCGAATAACGAAATTTTTATCAACCAACGGGTTTCAAAGATAAGGAGGCAGAACAATGAAAATCACTCGGCGAGAATTTATTAAATGTACGGCCGCTTCATCTGCGTTTATGGCCATTGGTGTTCCGTTTTCTTTTGCCGCCGCAAAAGACAAGAATGTAGATCACTGGGTCAAGGGTGTCTGCCGGTTCTGCGGCACAGGTTGCGGTGTTATGGTCGGGGTAAAAGATAAAAAAGTGGTTACGGTCAAAGGTGATCCCAATAACCACAACGCGGGATTTCTCTGCTTAAAAGGCGCTTTGATGACACCGATTATTTATTCAAAGGATCGGGTCACCGAACCGTTAATCAGGAAAAACGGCAAGCTTGTTCCGGCAAGCTGGAATGAAGCCATGGATCTTGTGGCCTCAAAATTTAAAGATGCCATTAAAAAGGACGGCCCCACTGCGGTGGGCTACTACGGTTCCGGGCAGGCGCTTACGGAAGAGACCTACCTGGCCAGCAAGATTTTCAAAGCCGGGCTCAACTCCAACAATGTGGAGGGCAACCCGCGATTATGTATGGCTTCGGCTGTGGGCGGTTATGTAACCACTTTTGGTAAAGACGAACCCTGCGGCACCTACGATGATATCGATGCCGCCACTTGCCTGTTTATCATCGGCTCCAATACTTCTGAGTGCCATCCCATCCTTTTCAAGCGGATTGCTGCGCGCAAACAGTCTGACCCCAACGTCAAGGTCATTGTGGTAGATCCGCGCAAGACCAACACCGCCCGGATTGCCGACGTACATGTCGCTTTCAAACCGGGTACGGATCTGGCCCTCTTAAACAGCATGGCCTATGTGATCATCCAGGAGGAACTGGATAACTATCGTTTCCATTCCAAATATGTCAGCTTCATGGACAACAAAAAAAACAAGCTGACTTTTAAAGATTACCAGAAATTTTTAGAAGACTATACTCCGGAAAAAGCTGAGAAAATTACCGGCGTACCTGCGGCAACCATTGAAAAGATCGCCAAGATTTTTGCCGAATCTTCGGCCACTACGTCCTTGTGGTGCATGGGAATTAACCAGCGTATCCGGGGGGTCTGGGCCAACAACTTGATCAGCAACCTGCACCTTTTGACCGGTCACATCGGCAAACCCGGAGCCACGCCTTTCTCTCTTACGGGCCAGCCCAATGCCTGCGGCGGAGTTCGGGACACCGGCGGCCTGGCTCATCTGCTGCCTGCCGGGCGGCTGATCAAGAAAAAGTCGCATCGCAACGAGGTGGAGAAGTTGTGGGGACTGCCCCAGGACTCCCTCAATCCCAAGCCGGGCTATCATACCATGGCGATGTGGTCCGCTCTGGCGGAAGGAAAGCTTAAGGCCCTGTTGGTGCTCTGTACTAACCCGGCCCACTCTCTGCCTAATCTCAATAAATACGTGAATGGAATGAAGCGTAAAGACACGTTTATCGCTCTTATTGAACTTTTCAAAGATGCGGAAACCGTAAAATATGCCGACGTAGTGCTGCCGCCGGCCTACTGGTGCGAGCGTGAAGGAGTTTACGGCTGCTCTGAAAGGCGTTATGCGCTGGTCGAAAAGGCTATTGACCCGCCGGGTCAGTGCAAACCGGCGGTAGATATCCTGATCGATTTTGCCAAACGGGTGGGGGTCGATCCCAAACTGGTGCCTTATAAAAATTCGGCCGATATCTGGGATGAATGGCGGGCTGTTGGCCGGCCGACTACCTATAACTTCTGGGGCATCACCCGTGAACGCTTGCGTAAAGAATCCGGAATCAAATGGCCCTGTCCCACTGAAGATCATCCCGGGACCGATATCCGGTATGTGCGTGGAAAAGATCCCAATATCCCCAAGGATCATCCTAACAAATACCATTTTTACGGCAAACCGGACGGCAAGGCCGTGATCTGGTTCCGTCCTTATAAGGCAGCAGCCGAAGAACCGGATGCTCAATATCCCTTTGTGCTCACTACAGGCCGAGTGATCGACCACTGGCACACCGGCACCATGACTATGAAGGTGCCCGAACTTAGACGCTCCTTCCCCAAGGCTTATGTTGAGGTCAATAAAAAGGATGCTAAAAAAATGGACATCCAGAACGGTGACAATGTGCTGCTGGAGACCCGGCGGGATAAGATGGTTTTCCAGGCCAGGGTCAGCGACGTCTGCCGTCCGGGACTGGTCTTTGTGCCCTGGTTTGATGCTAATCTGCTGATCAACAAGTTGACCTATGATGCTATTGATCCGGGTTCCAAGCAGCCCGAGTTCAAGATCTGCGCTGTTAAGGTCAGTAAGGCATAATTATGGCGATCGCAGGACTTTTAGTTCATACCCTCAAAGAAAATCTTGAGGACGTTGAAAGGCAAATCAGATCAATGCCGGGGATGACTACATACGGTATTCACCAGGATCAATACGTTGTGGTGGTGGTTGAGGCGCCGTCGGATCAGATGGAGACCCAAGTGGATCGGATCAACAACCTTGAAGGGGTTTTGACCATTTACACCACCTACGTTACCGTAGAGGATGAGTTGTCCGGCACAGATGACCGATGATACGGCCAAGGTTTTTAAGACCTCCCGGAGCAAGGCCTGAAAAAGAGTTCCTGGCGCGCTGCCTGCAATGCGGGCAGTGCGCCCAGGTCTGCATCTTTGATTGTATCCGCATGCGGACCGGATTCAACCCGTTTGTTTCCGGGACCCCCGAAATCGATCCCCGCAAGGCGGCATGCCATCTGTGCATGCGCTGCAGCGCCATATGCCCTTCCAATGCCCTTGAAGATGTGCCCATCGAAGAATCGAGGATGGGATACGCAAAGCTGGACACAAAACAGTGCTACACCTGGAAAGGGTTTATTATCTGCCGCAGTTGTTTTGAACGCTGCCCGTTAAAAGGTACGGCCATGATCCTGGAAAGGGGTATGTACCCTGCCATTACCGACGTGTGCGTCGGCTGCGGTGTCTGCGAACATGTCTGCCCGGAGCGGGCTATTGTCACCATTCCCACACGGTTTGCCGGATGAAGAAACCAACCATTAAAACCTGGCGCCGTGCTCTGCAGATCGGTGTGGCCCTGGCGTTTATTTTGATACCCATCCTGAATCACTTTCGCATCAGTTATTTTACCGGAAATTTTCTGTCTTTCTATGCCGCCGGCCTGCCTCTGGCCGATCCTTTAGCGGTTTTGCAGATCACTCTTAAAAACTACTATCTGTCCGTAGATTTGTTTATCGGCGCCGGCATCGCCCTCGGTCTTGCCATGATCCTTGGCACTGCATTCTGTTCCTGGATTTGTCCTTTTGGCCTGCTTTCAGAATTGACACATGAAATTGTCCAGCGCATTTTACCAAGGAGATACAAGGGATTGACAACTCAAATCAATGGATTCCGCCTCAAAATTATAATTTTTTTTCTTGGGCTGACCGGTTTTTTGATCTTTTCCACAACGCCGGTTCTGAATCAACTCTCCTTGCCTGCCTGGTATTCAAGAATCTTTCAGTTTTACTTTGAACAAAAGCATGTGTCGTTTGCCATTGTGATGATCTTTATCATTCTTCTTGTAGAATTGGCCGCACACAAACGGCTGTGGTGCCTATATATCTGCCCCCAGGCGGTTCTTCTGGTTTTTGCAAAGCTTATCAACCCCGCCCGCCTAAAGGTGGGTTTTGAGGACGAGAAGTGCCTTTGTAACAAAGGCCGGGACCCCTGTCTTCAAGCCTGTTCCCTCTCTCTTGATCCCAAGCAGTTAAGCCATATTCTGGAGACAGAGTGCAACAATTGCGGTGACTGTATCGTGGCCTGCAAGAAAATGGGAAAGGCTCTACAGTTTCAATTCAAAAGCTCAAAGTAAGAATTCCATATTGTATATACAATTTGACGCTGTTGATAAAATGAAGTAATATTGTTTCGCGCTTTTTATCCGAGACCTTTGAAAAATGTTCAATTTTGTTCAAGTTCAAGGACAATTCCGCAGGACAGCGGAATTGGACAGCCGTCAGGCTGCCCGTAAGGGCGAGGGGCATGGACGCCCCGAGTCAACACGAAGATTTTAACCACAGGCATACATTGAGTATTTCGAGGATAGAGCTAAAGCTCCACTTCGTGCAAAATGCTGAGTCTGACACAGAAATTGGGCAAAAGGGGACGTTTTTCAAAGATCTCGACAAATGACCAATTATCCTGGAGGCTTCATTGTGAAAAAACTAAACCTTTCGCTCCAATATAAATTTTTATTAAGCATCATCTTCATTATCGTGCCGATTCTTGGAATTATTTTTACATGGACGGGAATCCAGAGTGAAAAACAGGCCACAGAACAAGTGTTGAATCAGGCCAGAATTCTGGCAAATCAGGTAATTTTAGCCCGGCAGTGGGTCACGGACTGCGGAGGTGTACTGATACCGCGAGAAAGCAAGGGGGCTAAGGGTATTCCCTTTTTCTTTGACGAAAGGGTGGAAACGCCCAAGGGTACTTACCAGCGCTTTACGCCTGCAATGGTAACCAAAAAACTGTCCCAGTATTCAAATAGCCAAGACCTCTACCGGTTTCGTCTTGCCAGCCTAACCCCGATTAACCCGCAAAACAGTGCGGATGATTTTGAAACGGAGGCTTTGAAAAAGTTTAGTGAACAGGGATTGAAAGAAATGATCAGGTTCGGCCGGCAGGACCAAAAACAGCATCTGCAGTATATGGTTCCCCTATATGTAAAACAAGGGTGTGTTGAGTGCCATCATGGGTATGCTTCATCTCCAAAAGGCATCAGGGGGGGCTTAAGTATATTTCTGCCCATTGACAAAATGAAGTCTTCAATTGCAACAAATCGCCTGAAACTGGCAGTCTCCGGAGTCGGTCTAGTCTTGCTGACAGTCTTAATCCTTTTTATCCTTATGCACCGTTTGGTGATAAAACCATTGAAAAATTTCGAGAAAATGACCACTGAGATCGGAAAGGGAAATTTGGATGCCCGGGTGAGTATTAACACCGGCGACGAATTCGAACAATTAGGACTTGCCTTTAACGACATGGCCGAAAGGATCACCAGGGGTCGCGACTTATTAGAAGCCAAGATTACCCAAGCGACCAGGGAGCTGTCCGAGGCCAATCGGGAACTGAAAACTCTGGATAAATTAAAGTCCGATTTTCTCGCCAACATGTCCCATGAACTGCGCTCACCCTTAACCGTCATCCGGGGGGGCATCGATTACCTGAACCGTACGATCAAGATAGAAGACAACCGCAATTATCTTGAAATTATCGATAAGAATATTGCCCGGCTCATTCGACTTGTTTCCGACCTTTTTGATTTTACCAAAATTGAGGCGAAGACTGCAGAGTGGTCTTTTGAACAGGAAAATTTGGCTGTATTGGTCGAGGAAATCATAGAAATTATGAGTCCCCTGGCGTTTGATAAGAAAATTGCCATAAACTATAACAACCCCGGGGATATCGTTTTTGAGTTCGACCTGGAGCGTATTGAGCAAGTCATGGTTAACCTGATTGATAATGCCGTTAAATTTTCGGATCCGGAAACAGAGATTGACATAAGGGTGAAAGATGATCAGGAAACGGTCACTGTGTCAGTCAAGGACCATGGAAGCGGTATTTCACCAGAAAATTTAAAAGCCATTTTCGATAAATTTTCAACAGTCCCGTCGGGAAGAGACGGCAAAACCGAAGGCACCGGATTAGGGTTGGCCATCTGCAAAGCGATTGTCGAGGCCCACGGCGGCAGGATTTGGGCCGAAAGCATAAAAGGCGTGTCAAGTACCTTTTATTTCACCCTTCCTAAAAAGAGACCGTAAATAATCTTTTTAAAGATATTGTTTTAGGAAAGAGATATGGCCGGTTTTTATGTCAGCAACAACATCTATATCTATTGTCGCGCGTGCAATTCCGTAGACAGAACTCACGATAGAACCACCGATGTAGTATCGGATGGATAGTTTTCCAAATGCTTTTATAACTGGCTGAATGACAAGGAAAATATAACGAATTAGACTTGTGGGATAGCATGCCGATTGCCTGCAGTTGAAAAGAGGTAACAACCGCTGCAGGTTCGTTACAAAATTTACAGAAACTTATCATAATAGCATGCACAATTTATGTTATTGTAGCTTTGAAATATCTTAACCTTAAAGAAGGCCCCCTGCTTAACCATTAATAAGAACATCCAGTTTACAGAAAGGAGTATAAACAATGACTAAAGCGCGAGACATTATGACAAAAGAGGTGAAGTACATTAAGCAAGACGCGTACATTAATGAGGTCGTTATGAAAATGAAGGAGGAAGGAGTCTCCAGTTTTGTCGTAGAAAGGGAAGGTCAAGACGATGCTTACGGGATCATCACCCATAAGGACATCATCACAAAGGTGATCAAGACCGGGAGATCTCTGGCACATACCAAGGTGGAAGAAATCGTAACCAAACCGTTGCTGTTAGTCTCTCCTGGTTTGGGCATTAAACATGTGGTTCATCTTATGGCAATGGCAAATATTCGAAGAGCTCCGGTCTTTGATGGAGAGAAGATTGTTGGAATTATCAGCCACTCGGATATTATTGCCAATTTACAAGCATAGTAACCTATAATAGATAAATTGGTTTATATACATCCGCAAAAAAATTTATAAAAAGGTGTCGACAATGGTTGATAAGGAAAAAATTGCGTCAGCAGAGATATTTAAAGAATTAAATAAGGAACAACTGGAAAAGATAGCAGATTTCTGCGAGGAGATCATTTTTAATGATGGCGATAAAATCATTACAGAGGGAGAGACCACCGACTTCTATTTTGTCTTGGTGGAAGGAAATGTGGATCTCCGGTTTGAACTCCCCTTTCGCAAGACCTCAAAGAGTATGACAGTTCTCACTGTAGAGCCGGGAGAATGTTTTAGTTGGTCTGCCATCGTTCCCCCTCATAAAGCTACTCTTTCCGGTTATAGCGTTGGAAAGTCCAAAGTGATAAAAATACCGGGAGCCAAGCTGTTGAATTTATTTGAAAGGAACAACTCTGTTGGATATCCCATAATGAAGAAACTCGCAATGATGATAGCAAACAGGCTCATCAAACAGCAGGAACTGTTTATCCAAGAGCTGGGTGACAACCTTCAGTTTAAGTGGTAGTTTTCAACTTTAACAGCATAGTAACATCAGATTGTGTTAATGAAGTTCTTGCGAAGCATATCGAGAAAAAATAAGGGCTAAAATTTTTTTGCCGGCTGTTATGTTAAGTTTAACATAAGGCCAAAAGATTGAAAATTAATGCAGGATTTTGAGACACTATTAAAAGGTTCAGCCGAGGCCCATGGTCATCTGTGTCCTGGGCAGGTTGTGGGTGTGCGCATGGCCATGCTTGGCTGCAGTCTCATCGGCTTGAATGAGCCGAGCAGCCACGACCAGATAAAAAAGCTGATTGTTTATGTGGAGATGGATCGATGTGCCGCTGACGCTGTTGCACATGTCAGTGGTGTTAAATTAGGTCGTCGATCCCTGAAATTTATGGATTACGGAATCATGGCCGCCACGTTTGTTAACCTTGAAACCGACAGCGCGATTCGCGTGCTTTCCACCGAAGATGCACGAGATCTTGCGCCCTTATATGCACCGGAAATAGCTGGTAAATATCAGCAACAACTTATAGCTTATAAACTGATGCCCGACAGCGTTCTTTTTAAAGTTCAAAAGGTGCTGGTAGCGATAAGCGAGTTTGACCTGCCCGGTCCCACCCGCCGCAAGGTTTCCTGCCAACGATGCGGACAGATGGTACGCGATTCCCGCGAAGTGATAATAGATAACCATGTCCTGTGCAAGCCATGTGCTAAAGGGGCCTATTATACCAATGCACGGGAAATCACCTGGCCGAATATGAACTGGTCGCCCGTCTCTGACTTTAGGGCAAAAAAACAACAACAAAATATACCTATCGCCTTGGAAGAACCTTCCACCAGCAATCGCCTTGGTCAGCAAGGCACTAAAAGCCATAGGGAGACATTACTGTGATTAAGACAATTCCATTAGAAGACGCTATAGGTAGTAAGCTAGCCCATGATGTCACGGAAATCCGTCCCGGCGAGTTTAAGGGTCCGGCCTTTCGCAAAGGCCACACCGTCTGTAATGAAGATGTCTGCCATTTGCAGCGACTTGGGAAAAACCACCTCTACCTTATCGATCTGGAAGACGACGAAATTCATGAGAATGAGGCCGCAGCAATCCAGGCCAAAGCGCTTGCCGGAGATGGTATCATTTGGGAAGATAATCCCAAGGAAGGGAAAATCAATCTTTACGCAGAAAAAGACGGAATGTTTGTTGTTAACACCACCGCTCTTGCTGCCTTCAATATGGTAGAGGAAGTCATGTGCGCAACCCTCCATACCAACACTTTAGTGAAAAAAGGAGGGCTGGTGGCTGCCACCAGGGCCATTCCGCTTATCATGAAACGCGCACCCATCGAGCGGGCTGCAGCCGTGGCCCGGCAAAACGGTACTGTGTTTTCAGTTCATCTTTTAAGGCATGCCAAAGTGGGTCTGGTAATCACTGGCAATGAAATTTATCAAAACCTCATTGAAGATCGCTTTGCACCGGTCCTTACTGAAAAAGTTAGCGCTTTGGGTTCCAAGGTTTGCGCTTTGAAGTTTGTTCCGGATGATGCTGAAATCATCAGCCAAGCAATACGTTCTCATTTGGGAAATGGCTGTGACTTGATCCTCTTAACCGGCGGAATGAGTGTAGACCCTGATGATGTGACTCGCCAGGGAATTCGCAAAGCCGGGGCACATGAACTCCACTACGGAGCATCGGCCCTTCCCGGAGCCATGTTTCTTGTGGCCTACTTGGGGGATGTCCCGCTACTTGGAGTTCCCGGATGCGGTCTTTATCACCAAATAACGGTACTGGATCTGGTGCTGCCCCGTATTTTGGCCGGAGAGAAAATCGGGAAAAAAGAACTTGCTTTTCTAGGGCACGGCGGTCTCTGCCTTGATTGCCCGACATGCCGCTTTCCAGCATGTCCCTTTGGAAAGACAGCGTAAGGTTAACTTAGATAAGCTTCTTTTGCTCCACTATTTAGCTTTTCCCTTAGTACCTTTCGTGATTACCTTTTAATTTTGACATAAATTTTTGATTTCACCAAGATCGAAGCCCATAAAGGCCGAATTTGGGCTGAAAGCGCCTCCGGCGTATCAAGCACCTTTTGTTTCACGCTTCCCAAAAACAGAACTTAAACCTGTCACTGGACAAGCATCGTCAAGCGTGCCACTTTGTGGCAGTATTGTTTTGACAAAACACCTTTTCTGTTTTAAATTCATAAAATGTATAGAAAATAATTTCGTGCATTTGCTTTCCAATTTTATCATGATCCTTATTACAACTATGGAGATCGAAAAATGGAGAAAGATTTGAAAACACTGGATCAGTCCTGCAAAACAGTCGCTGACGAATTGTCGCACAGCAGAAAGCAACTTCCGGAAATTACCGAAAGTATTATTGCAAACTGTTATGATTCAGAATGCTTTACGCATACCCATAGCGACCATGACCCCATCCCTTCCGAGGGATATATTATCGATGTCATCGATAAGTTAAGAGAAGTTCTCTTTCCGGGCTATTTTTCCAAGGGCAAGGTCGATTCTATCAATCTGAAATACAACATCGGCCAGACCGTTGCAGTTCTTTTTGATATGATTTCCGAACAGATTGCCCACAGTATCCGGCATGAATGCCTCAGGTACGGCCAGGCATGCAGCGACTGCGAGGAGCAGGGTCAGAAAATTGCTCTCGACTTTCTGGCATCGATTCCGTCTTTGCGACAAATACTGACAACCGATGTCCGGGCTATTTATGAAGGGGATCCCGCCTCCAAAAGCCATGATGAAATTATTTTCTGCTATCCGGGACTTTTTGCCATTACCGTATACCGGATCGCCCACAAGCTATATGAATTTAAAGTGCCGCTGCTCCCGCGCATCATGACCGAACATGCCCACAGCTTAACCGGCATTGATATCCACCCGGGAGCTGAAATCGGGGAAAGCTTTTGTATCGATCATGGAACCGGTATCGTGGTCGGCGAAACCACCGCGATCGGAAAGAATGTACGTATCTATCAGGGGGTAACCCTTGGGGCCCTTTCCCTGCGCAAGGAT